>JBBSWE010000181.1:0-8091 GCA_038046445.1 Nanobdellota archaeon
CATTGGCTGAAATACTCAATAAACTGGTATTTGTCAAAAACGCAAAAGTTTAGAAATAATAACCTTTTTATAGTATATAGTCTTTAACTAAGTTAAATGGAACTGTCAAAAATACAAAGAGTATTAATTGCTTTTGTATTAATTATAGTTTTCTCAATTCCAAATATAATAACTAAGGACTTTTCTTTAACATCATTCCTCAATCAATTGTTTTTATCGGTGTTAATCTTCGTATTTTTTTATTATCTCTTGGGTGCTTTTTATGGAAAAAAGAAAGATTTACCCCACGCAAAATATCCCTTTGGTGCATTTCAGTTTATTAGATATTTTGGTTTATTACCCGTAATAACATTAATAATGGGTGTAATCTTGCTTCTAACTAAAAAAATTTGGATTGTACTCGGAATTGGGATGTTATTATTATATCTTTTAACATTTATCATCATTATGATACACTTTTATTACATCAAAAAAATACCCAGGATAAGTATTATGTTTTTTTCATTAACCTATTTATTATCTGCTTTGTTCTTTATTGTTCTTACTAACGATTTAGTTAAAATAACATTTTTAATATTCTTCACAATAATCTCGTTATTCACATTGGGATATGGAACACTTATAATGATGAAATATATATTACCATTGTCTGCCGAATTTCATTATCAAAGACAACTAAAGAGAATGAATAAAAAGTAATTTTTCTAATAAAAACTTTTAATGATAAGCAGCAACGTTCAATGTACGGTAGCTCAAATACTTCTTCACTACAGTTCGGACTTTGGCATAAACCCAAAGCAACATAACATCATTCTAAGCGATTAGGGGAAAGCCTCCTACGGAGATGGTCGCTGACGGAAGAAATATCCTGGCGCGAGAAGCTGGTGGCAACTAGACTAAAGATTGGTGGCTCGTAATGAACAAGTGCCATTAAGTTTTTAAATCAAGCATATTTCTTACATTTAGATGGGCCAGTAGCGTAATCCGGAACAAGCTTCTTGTTTAAATCAAGAAGTTTGTGGGGAATATCGCGCACCGCTGGCAGCGGTGAGATCTCGGGTTCAAATCAAATCACGAGAAGTCGTGCTTGAAGAAAGTCCCGACTGGTCCATTTTTTGAGGGGTTCTAGATGTTTGAAACTAAAATGGCGCAAAAAATAACCTCTTGGGAAGAATACGAAAATAGAAAGAGACAGCGTAGAGTAGAAGTACCTGAAAATTTAGAATCTTTAGAAACTCTTTTAGATAGCTCTTCTAAGAGAACCAAATCAAAGCCGCAAGTTGAAGTAACACGTGTTGGCTCGGGTATGGTGGTTATGATCGGATTAAGCCGTGCTTCTGATCGACAAGATGCTTTTCATCAAGCCGCGGAATTAACTATTCGAACTTATTTCTCGGATACCATCACTGATTTAATCCAATATGAAATTTCTCTAGCTAAAAGAAATGAAGGAATACTTGACGAAGAAAATCGAGTTATTCTTTACACCAAGTTTACTGAGGAATTAAAATTTATTAACGAGACTTCGATGGTTGTTCCTTTGGAAGAAAAAATACCTTTATTAGATACCTTATTCAATTATTATTTCTTGCCACGTTTGCCAGAACAAGTAGCAGTATTACAACAAGTAGTTAGAGAGTTAGAAGATAAGAAATATTTGACCCGACGAGCGGCTAAAAATTTAGTGACTTTGTTGTATCCAGAAAAGAAAATGGTCTTTTCTTCAACTTTTTCTACCGCAGAAGCAAAAGTAAGTGTAGCTGTTCCTTTAGCGGACACTCTGGTTAAGGAAGAATCAGCAGCAATGCTGGATAGTGATATTGAATCCAGTCGTGTTTATTTAACCACTACTTTAAGACTACCATTAACAGCAGTAGAAAAGATTGCCAAAAATTTCTCTCAAAGAGAATTATCTGATTTTTATGATGATCTTTCTGGTATAGTTGGAGAAGAATATGCTTCATCTTTAATCCAAAAAAATCCCGAAATGTTGGGATATCCTCTTTCTTATAAAGGGAAATATTTGGATACCGTTAAAGAAATATTGGGAGAATTAAGAGCTCATTCTCTCCGTAAACCCAAATTAAGTAAAACTTTAGGATTATTTATTGATACTTTACCTCAATATTCGGACTTAGATTCAGTTTTAGCGCTAAAACAAAGAGTATTCCAAAGCACGCGTACTTTCGTTCAGTTAGGTGCAAATGGGCAAAACCAGCCCGAAATTGACATTGACGAATATAAAGATAAATTATTAGTTCGAGCAGGAGTACATGTAAGAGTAGCCCGGGCTATGACCGAAGGTAAAACATTAGGATTCATTGGAGAAGTGTATGTGCCGCAGGAATATTTTCGTAAGAATACTCATGCCAAAATGAACCGAGATTCCGCTTGTGATTTGCATTTTGGAGAATGTTTTGATACTTTTGTTAAAGCTCGGGCTATTATTCGCAAACCAAAGGGTAATCCCACTTATCGCTTTAACCCAGATATAAATAGTATTAACAATTCTTACTTAAAAGAATACATGCGTTTAGCCTTACATGGTGAAAAGATTATTCGTCAAGAAGGGCACCTTACTTTGAATCCGGAATTAGTAAAAGAATTTTATGGATAATTATATAAATGAATTGTTTATTTTTATTCTCGCTGGGGCCGTAGTCTAGCTTGGTAGGATTTACCCTTGGGGAAAAGCCAAGAACCTTTCCGGTTTGAAGTGATTCAAAGTGGGTAAGGCCGGAGTTCAAACAATGGCGCTCGTGGTAACAACATCCGAACACCACCTGAAAGTCTTCGCGGCCCCATCATCTTTTAACTTCTATTTCCTTTTCATCTATCTTTTAAGGTAATCTTTTTATACTTCACTCTTTCTTAGCTCTTTTATGGGGGCCAGTAAAGGTTTTTCTATCGTAGACGATTTAGATGAAGAAGAGAACAACCAAGACCCTAGTAAAAATTCTCTCGTTAGAACTTACTTTGGAAAGATTGGAAGAATACCTTTGCTTACTCCGGAAAAGGAAAGGGGTTTATTTCTTCGAAAACGGGATTTTCAACAGGGTTTACTGGAACAAATTTGCCTTTATGATTGGACCATCTTGGCTCGAGCGTTGGGGGAATATGCCTGCGTAGAGGACTTTGATGCTCTTTATCCTCATCCGGAAGGATTTTCTGGAGAAGGTCCTTTTGGTAAGTTAGATTATTCCGTTTTTGTGGAGCATCACGAACGTTCAGCAACAGCATCTTATTCTAAACCTTATCAGCGAATCTTAGAACAAGAGCCAGAGTTGAAACGAGCGGATCCGGAACAGAGGGAAGCGCTGCTTAGAAAAATAGCTGAAAATTATGCTGAAGGATTGTACTATCAACCTTTGGAAGTTGCTTGTAAGAATTATCAAAATCGGAGAGTTCATGACCTTCAACTTGCAGAATCCGAAAGTCCAATTGCAGAAATAAACCAGGAACTAGCCTCTTTTAATAGGAAATATTTTGGCCATAAAGAAATTCGTTCTCTACTTATTGAAAGTAATCTGCGTTTAGTAGTTAGCATTACCAAACATTATATTAATCGCGGAATGGAATTTATGGATCTTATCTCGGAAGGAAATCTTGGATTAATAAAAGCGGTTGATATGTTTAGATTAAATTATGGTAAGCTCTCCACTTATGCTGTTTGTTGGATTCGTCAATCGATTACACGTTATGTGCTGGAACATTCCCACACCATTCGTCTCCCCCTTCATCTGCAAGAATATTTATTTCATATCAATCGAGCCAAACAACGATTGTCATTGCAACTCGACCGAATACCAACTTCAAGTGAAATCGATCAATATTTAAATTGGTCTTCCGGAAGAACAGATTATATCTACGGTAAATTAGTCTCCGTGGTTTCTTTGTCTCAACCCCTCAAGAAAGGGGAAGAAATTGAATTTAAGGATTTTATCCCCGATACCACTTTTTCTTCACCGTTCGATCTAGTTCTGGAATCGGAAGTTGTTAGATTAACTAAAAGAATTCTTTCGTGCTTAGACAAAAGACCTTCTGAAAAAAGTAGAAAGCGTAGAATCTTGGAGGGCCGGTTTGGGATTGGGGACGGCAAAGCAAAAACTTTGGATCTGATTGGGATAGAAGAAAGAGTAACCAGAGAAAGAGTTCGACAAATACAAGCTAGTGCACTAAAATCAGTGAGAAATAGTCCCTTGATCAGAAAGTTAAATTCTCCTTTCTTTTAAGATTAAATCACTTCTCCCACGATACTCCTGAGCATATAATCTTTAACTCGCACTGAAATCTTCTGTTTCAACGGCAGCCTTCCTTTTATTCCAATTACTAAAGGATAAGTTCCATACTGGCGGCAGAAAGTAGTGTTGCCGTCGTACATTTCGGTCCAAACATCATTAAGAATAGTTCCTTTAGGAAGAATCTTCTGAAGCATGGGCCAGTCAATCTTCTGTCTGATCTCGTTGCGCCATTTCCAATACCATTTCTCGTTCTTCCGCAGATATTTATTGCCTCCATGAGATTCGATATATGTGTCGGGAAGAATAGCTACTTGACGAATGTTGATGCGGCGCAGCAATAACTCTGAATCAACAATCTGCTGTAAAGCTTCCACATTCTTTTGCTGAGTTTGTTTTGACTCTCCCAACAACCCCAAAATTAAATTTATTCCAGGAAGATATTTTGGCATACCATTTTCTCCTCTTTCTGCTCCATACTTGTTGATGATTTGGATCGCTTTCATCGCGATAGCTGGAGTAGTGTTTAATAAATTCTGTTTGACCACTTCTAAATCAAAGCTTTCAATTCCTAACGCTGCTACATTACCCGGAGTACAATATTTGACTATTGCTTTAGTAATTTCTTCTCCTTCTTTGCTTACAACGGAATTAGGATTGACATTATCGATATGCAGCACTTCAATTTCTGGACATTGTTCACGAACATCTTTCAACAATTCTATCGGTCTATCGCTGACGTAGAAATCAGCTTGTTTTCCAATCCGGAAATAGCGTGCTCCAACAGCATAGAATGCCTTAATCTCTTTTAATACGTCTTCTTTCCGGCGATTAGTAAATTTACTTTTAATCGGTTCGGTGCAGAAGCTGCACTTCCCCACCAGGCATCCTCTTCCGGTTTCTATCTCAATTACTCTTCTATCAGGAATTTCTTTTAATATTTCTGCTCCAGTACAGACAAATTCTTCTAACTCTTTAAATGGCACAGTATAATCTTTGATACTATCAAAAATAGAAAGATCTTCTTTCTCAAAGAATTTTCCTCCTTCCAATTGCGTTCCAAACAGTGCCGGACCGGTAAGAATTTTTTTTACAGGTAAGTCTTGAATTAAGGGAATGATCTCTTTCAAGGTTCCGGGAAGAGCAGTGAGATATTTTCCGGGCACGTGTACTCCCAATATTACTATAATAGTATTGGTTTTAGCGAGAATATCCTTCGCGTTGTTTTTAGTTAGATTATAAATGTGGATATTAGTCTTATCTTTTGGAGTGACTTCTTTAATTTTGTAATCATACCTTTTCCACAAACGAAGATCATCAATAGTCAAATAGCTAACTTTATGCTTTTGCGCTCTTAACTGTCCATAAATGTATCGGGGATAAGTTCCCAGATAAGGAGGAACTCCCAATCCCGAAGCTTCGTCAGTGTAGCAGTCGATAATAGTATAATGCATGGGTTTATTTTGGAAGTGATTCTTTATAAAATCTCCGGATGTAATTACTCTAACATATCATTATCTAAAATATAGTCGATATCACCATAATATTTTTAAGCAATTTCTTAATTCATTCATTCAGTCTTAAAACGGGGTGGTTCGGGATTAGTTGGTTTTTCCGACTGGTTTTGAATGATAGAAGTGGTTGAACTATTCAATCGGTTAGATAAACAGCTAATCTCGCCACTCTTTTATTGTCGTTAATAACTAAAAAAGGTGATAGATAATGGTTTACTTTATTAATAGTATTAAAATGGTGCATTCTTATGGTATATAAAACTGGCTTGATGTCTACGCACGGCACCGGAAAAACCACTTTAGCTTTTGATGTAGCCGGAGAATTGAAAAAAAAGAGTCTTAAGGTAAGAGTAATTCGAGAATTAGCTACACTAGCTCGGGAAAGAAACATACCCATAGATCAAACAACCACTCTAGAAGCGCAGGCTTGGATTTTATATCGGCAATGTTCGGCAGAATTGGAAGCAAAAATTTATAATTACGATGTAGTTATCTGTGACCGGACTGTTTTAGACAATTATTGTTATTTACTTAATGCCGTTGGAGAAGATAAGTTTTATCAGGACTTGGCTTTGGGATTCAGTCGTAAACATCCCTACGACAGCTTATTTTATCTGCCTATAACCGGAGAACTTAATCCTTTGAAACCTTCCGGTTCTGGAGAACAAGCGGGACGAAAATTTTCTGAAAGTCTATCAGACACCATTTCAAGATATTCTGGCGGAAAACTTACTGAAATGGATCCCGCGGCTTGTGTTTCTTTGCTGACAGAAATGAATCTGGCTAAAGAGGAATATTTTAAACAGAGAGATCCCGATTATCAATTTCAGGAAAGGATTGATAAATTAGTAACTTCCTTTTTAAGTAAGCATTCTATTGCTTATGCTTCTCTCTCTTCTGATTATGGCAAATGGGTTGATATTATTGTTAATAAAACCTTGGAAGATTTGGAAAAGAGAAAAAGCGGTGCTTCATGATACCTAGAAAAAATTTTTTAATGTCGGTCGGCGGCCCCCTAGCGGCCGGAAAAAGCTTATTTGGAGAAAGAGCAGCTAATCCCGCTTATCGTGATATCTTATTGGATATTTTGGGAGAAGATTCTTTTATTCCCCGTAAAATTAGTGTTTTAGAAGAAATAACAGATGATGCGCTCCGTTCTCAATTTTATGGTCATGAGGATACCCTGGCTTTCCCTTTTCAAATAAGTTGTTTTACGGAAAGAATTAAACGGGATGCCTTATCTGCCACCACCGAAGGAATTGTCATTCTGCTTCAAGCGGTGGAAAGCGACCGTTGGGTGTATGGAGAAGGCAATCGAGAAAACATGGGAGCGCTTTTTCCAGTTTACGAAAAATTGTTTGATCAAGTGTATCCGCGCTTAACTCCTTCGGACGTATATATCTATTTGAGAGTAAAAGAAGAAGAAGTAGGAATATTACGGGAGCGAATCCGAAAAAGAGGTCGTCCAGAAGAACGTAGTTTGTTGGATGATTCTTCTTATTTAGTAAGCTTAATTCGTTCTTGTGATCACTTATTTTTTGAGGTGCTTAAAGATAAACCGGTAGTGGTAGTAGAAGCGGGACAGATGGACCTTGATACTGAAGGAAATGTGACTCCGGAACATGCTTTAAGGACATTAACTCGAGTAGCAAGAGAGATAAAACAAAGAGGTTTAGTTCCGACTTATCCTCCTGGGCTTAAAAAATGGTTGGAATATAGTCCTCCAGAGGCAGTTTTAAGGTATACGGAAGTGGAAGAAGATTTAAAATATTATCTCAGCAAAAACCAAACCTGTGCTACCCTCCTGGGAAATATCAGTTCCGGGAAGAGTACTTGGGCCCAAATATTTTCTAGAAGATTAGGAATTGTAGGTAGTTTTGAATTGAATATCGCCGCTAATAATACTATCGGAGAAGAATTGTTGGCTCAGTTTGTTCGATCTAAAGATCCAGAAGATTGTTACAAGCTTCAAGAGTATCGAATTGGTAAGTTTATGGATACTCGCCAAGTATTTATGGCTACGAGAAGAAGTTTTGTAGAAGATAAAGATCCGGTGGAAGATCCTGGTGCATTTCATCCGCTCTTCTTAACTCAAGGTCTTTTGACTCAAGATCAGTATGAAGAATTACAGCAACGCTGGAAAGAGGCGGGAAGAAAAGGACCGCATAGTGATGTGATGATTCTACTACAAAGCAAACCCGAATTATGTTATCAACGTATGCATCAACGCGGTCGGGCAGAAGAAACCGAAGGAGAGGGATGGAAATTAGAACGGGATTTAAGACCTTTAGACGGACGTTACCGAATTCTTCCTACTGTTGCCCGCAGTTACGGATTGA
>JBBSWE010000182.1:0-9806 GCA_038046445.1 Nanobdellota archaeon
GCAGTTCACATGCACGAAGATGGTTTTTCGTTGGCGAAAACTAAAAACCATCTTTGGCAACATGACGGAGTTAAAGTAACTCGCTGGACAATTAGTGAATGGACCAGTAAATATTCTCTTTTTTTAAAATCCAATAAACTTAGAAGTGAAACCAAAGCTTAAAGGGAGACAACATTATGATGAAAAATATATTAAAGTTAATGGTAAAGATCATTATGACCTAAACTGCATAGATCACAAAACAAAATATATCACTGCACATCTCTTCGTCGAGAAACGCACTTTCCCAAAGTGCGTTGAATTCCTAAGACAGATTAAGATTACTTGTTATGACCAAATCTTAGAGAGATACAAACAAAAGAAAAAAGTAATTTTTGTGAGTGATATGTTTGGAAATTACAAAGGAGCATTCAATAAATTATTTCTTCATGTTGCTATACTGCATTTTGGTGTTCCAATCAAAGCAAAAGTAGGGGGGTTGAAACACAATAATAATCCTATTGAACGCTACAATGGGGATATTAAAGATAGGATTAAAATTATGCGAGGAGAGTTTAGAGATTTTGAGAAAGCTGAAGCTTTCCTAAATCTTAAGCGCATAATTCATAATTTTGTAAATCCCCATTTGAGTCTAGGAGAAAAAACGCCTGCTGAAGTAGCAGAGATTAATTTAGAATTAGGGCAAAATAAATTATTAGAACTTATCAAGAAAAGAGCTCAGAAGAGCCATCATTCGCTAAGATGACTGTATCTAACCCTAAAAAGCTTTATATACTAAAAAACATTGCTATAAACTATGCCCTACAAAAAGGTGGATGCTGTTCCGGTTCTAACTAACCCGATGAGGATTAAGTACAAAGATGTGTTTGATTTAAAAGCATTTTATGAAGCCCTGCATGAATGGTTGATGCATTACGGCTGGACGGATGTGGATGATGAGAAGGATCATTGGGAAACAGCCTATCTGGAAAGAATCGACCGCAACGGCAATAAAGAGATTCATATCTGCTGGAGAACTTATAAGCCGGCGGAAGGGGGACCATTTAAATATTATCTGGATATTAACTTTCATGTCTTGGGGTTAAGCAACCTGGAAGTGGTCAAAGATGGTATCAAGATGAAAGTACAAAAAGGAGAACTCGAAATGCACTACAACGCCTTGCTGGAAAAAACTTATGAGAAAGAGTTTAAAAAAAACAAATTGATCGGTCCTTTTTTAGATTTGTTTAACAAAAGAGTATATCGCCAAGAGCAGGAAGAACGGAAGAAAGAATTGTACCAAGAGTTGTATACGATGCAGAATTTCATTAAACAATGGTTCAAGTTAAAGAGATACTTGCCGTACGAAGAGAGCAGAACTCTTTTCACTTCGCAAGCTTGGCCCAGCCATCTGAAGGAATAAAGTCTTCAGTAGAGAAATACTTAAATTCAAGCCTCTTATTTTTTGCTTATGCTTTACACAAAATGTATTTTTCTACCGATAGAAAGAAGCGATGGCACTAGGATTTCGGTGATGAGTAGACATACGTTAGTGGATGGAGTTACTCCTGATTCCCGAATAGTACCTACATTGTATAGAGAATGGAGGAAGGAATTTGCTCCGCCAGACACCCTGGTAGGAGATTACTATAAACGCGGACTTTCGTGGTTAGAATTCGAGAAAAGATATTTAGCTCATCTCCGAACTTCAGAAATGGGGATTAAAGTTATCTCTTTATCTCGAAGAGCAGCGGTGGAAGATATAACTTTACTTTGCATTGAAGAGACACCAGAACATTGCCATCGCCGCTTGTTAGCTGAAGAATGCCAAAGATACGAACCACGTTTGAAGGTTCAGCATAGATAATTACCTTAGAAAGGTTAATAAATTAAATTCTAAATAACCTCTTTTATGCCCCTGTAGCATAGTAGCTATTGCGTCTGACTTGTATATGAAAATCGGAGATTTTCAAATCTCGAAAACTCGGTTTTCTAGAAATCAGAAGGTCCCGTGTGCGAATCGCGGCAGGGGCTATCTATTTTTAATACCTCTTCACACTTCTAGGCTCGTTAGTAATCCTGGGCTTCAACCTCTCAGGAATCTCGGGCTTCTTCTCTCCCACAAAGAAACAATTCTTGCACAAATGACCGGTTCCCTTACCGGTCCACACCGTACCACCGAACTTACCGGTAGTATAAACTTTTTTGCAGCTATGACATCTAAAGAATCCATCTGGTACTCCTTGGACTAAACTTATAACTTCTTCATCTTTCTCTTGTTTATTCTTGCCTAAAAGCACCTTTAACATGAAACATCATCTCTTTTGGAAGTATAAATCCGGCCATCTCTACCGGAATATAAAGCTTTCTGTACTCCGAACTATCTAAAATGGAGTGATGGCAGGTCGCCTGCTTCGCCTCTTCCTCGCCGAGGTATAGAAAGAAGAGTAACTTAATTTTCAATTAAAATCCGTTCAGCTCAGCAGGCAAAATTTGACCAAGTCATCACTCCTTAATAACCTCTTCCATACCCGAAAAGTTTAAAAAGAACCCCAGCAATTCTTGCTTAAAAGAATGATGGGTGTGATATTATTCTATAGTAATTGTGAATAATTAATTATAGATTATTTCACAATTACTAATAAGCAAATGTGAAGATTTCACACATTTGCTATAACGAGGATTAAACCATGGAAGAGCAATTAAAAACTGGAACGACTACGGTAGGAATGGTCTGTAAAGATGGGATTGTCTTAGCCGCAGATAAGAGAGCTACTGCTGGTAATATGATTGTCGACAAGCGTGCCGAAAAAGTGCATATACTTACCGAAGATATGGCTGCTACTATCGCTGGAAACGTTTCCGACGCCCAATTGATTATCAAATTAATAAAAGCAGAATTAAGATTAAAAGAAGTTAGGACAGGTAAAAGACCTACGGTAAAAGAAGCCGCTAACTTATTAGGTGGGCTACTTTATACTAATATTCGTCAGATGAGTATGTTTCCGGGAATTGCCCATTTCCTATTAGGAGGAAGAGATACCAGCGGAGTATATTTGTATGATTTATTCCCAGATGGCAGCGTCACCAAAATAAGAGATTATGTCTCTTCCGGTTCAGGTTCGGTGTTTGCTTTAGGAGTGTTAGAAACTCAATATAAACCAGAAATGAGTACTGCTGACGGAATAAAGTTAGCGATAAGATGTGTAAATACTGCTCTTCAACGCGATAGTTGTTCCGGTAACGGGATTGACGTAGTTGTAGTTACAGATAAAGAAGTTAAGAAAGTATTTCAAAAAGAATTAGAGTATAGTCTTTAATTCTGAGTATACTTTACTTCTTAGAACCGTTTAGTGATTTAAAGATAGATTTAAGCGAATAAAATTAGAAAACAGTTTTGAAATAATAAGTAAGAATATATAACAGCGAGGTTTGGGAATTATGCCCGACATTTTAAAGGAAGTTATAAAAACATTGCCAGAGAATAAAATATCTGACGCGGCCTTCGAAGGGGCCAATATTGTACTCTACACCAAAGACAAGAAATATTTTTTGGATAATGAAGGAACAATTAAAGCCGCAGTGCAACAGTTCAAGAAAAGAATTGAGTTAAGACCAGATCCTTCTTTATGTATGGAAATAGAAAAGGCGGAGAAGGAAATCAAAAAAATCCTGCCGGAAGAAGCTGGAGCACAAGAATTTATCTTTGATGCTCCCCGTTCTCAAGTCATTATTCATGCGGATAAGCCCGGAGCAATTATTGGTAAGGAAAGTGAATTTATTAAGGATATCCGCAGCAAGACCATGTGGGTGCCTTTGATTAAAAGAATTCCTCCCATCCGCTCCAAATTGATTGAAAGTATCCGCGCAGTATTGTACGAAAATGCCGATCAGCGTAAAAAATTCTTAGATCGGACCGGACACCGTATTTACGACGGCTGGTTGAGAGAAAAGAAACACGAATGGGTCAGACTTTCTTTCTTAGGTGCAGGAAGACAAGTAGGAAGAAGTTGTCTATTGTTGCAAACTCCGGAATCTAGAATATTGATGGATTGCGGTATTGATGCTAGTGAAGATGGACCGGAAGCTTATCCCTATTTAGATGCTCCAGAACTAAACATCAGTGAGTTAGATGCCGTAATTGTTTCTCATTCACATTTAGACCATTGCGGTTTGATTCCTTACTTGTTCAAATATGGATATAAAGGACCAGTATATTGTACCCTTCCCACCCGAGACGTGATGTCTTTGCTGCAGTTGGATATGGTAAAAATCCAAAGAAGTGAAGGAAAAGATCCTCTTTACGATACGGAAGAGATTAGGGATATGGTTTTACATACCATCTGTCCAGAATATGATGAGGTTACAGACATTACTCCCGATGTAAGATTAACATTTTACAATGCCGGCCATGTATTGGGCAGTTCTATCATTCACTTGAACATTGGCAACGGACTGCACAATCTGATTTATACTGGAGATTTAAAATATGCGAGAACTAACGTTTTAGAGCCAGCCAATACTCAATTTCCTCGATGTGAAACCCTAATCATAGAATCTACTTACGGTGGAAAGGATAATATCATGTCCGAACAGGAAGCTGATGATTATATGATTAAAGTGATTCAAGAAACTTTTGCCCGCGGCGGAAAAGTATTGATGCCGGTATTAGGTTCAGGAAGAGCGCAAGAAGTGATGATCATTGTGGAAAGATTGATGCGCGAGGGTAAAATTCCCAACGCTCCAGTATACTTGGACGGATTATTATGGGACGTTACCGCTATTCATACTGCTTATCCGGAATATCTCAATCGCAACATCCGCCAAGAAATCTTCCATAAGGAAAATAATCCCTTTTTGTCTCCCATTTTTAAAAGAGTGGGATCACCTAAAGAGCGCAAACAAATAATGTTAGAAGAAGGACCTTGCTTGATTTTAGCTACTTCTGGTATGCTTACCGGCGGACCGAGTGTAGAATACTTGAAAGGATTGGCTGAAGGCAGCAAGCATTCTTTGATTTTCTCCTGTTACCAACCTCCTGGGAGTATGGGTTATCGTGTAAAAAATGGAGAATCTGAATTAATGGTACGAGAAGAAGGGAAAAATCATCTCTTAAAGATAAATTTGCAGGTGCATAAGGTAGAAATTACTAACCACAGCGATCGCAAGCAGTTGATGAATTTTGTCAAACGCTGTAATCCTCAGCCCCGAAAAGTGATTGTACTGCACGGAGAATCGAGCAGATGTTTAGACTTTGCCAGCTCCATCCACAAGCAATACCGCATTGAGAGTATCGCTCCTAAGAATTTAGAAGTGGTCAGGATTCGGTGATGTTTAACTACTAGGCAGTAGTTTTTAACCGAAAGGTTTATAAATTAGACCCCGCTCAAAGAGCCATTCAAAGTAAAAATTACATGAGGTACAAAAAATGACAGGACTCGTTGCAAGATTGTTTGGTGAAAAAAAAACAGAATACACGGCTGAACAAAAATTAGCGATTGTTAATCAAGTTTTTAATGGAGAAACTCCAAATTATATGTGGTTTGATGGCGGGAAATTAAGGGGTTTATCCGAAGCTCAAGTGAGAGCAATTAATGAGCAAACGGGTGTAGAGTTATCCTTTGGAAATATTGAATTACATGGTTCTGAATATGTAAAAGGAACGGGTATTAGAGTAAGAGGAGCTGCAAAAACAGTTGCTTCTTTAAATTTAGGGGATAGAACAGCAGCTTTATACCTAGTTCACTCAGAAAATCCTTTTGGAAAAATGGATAAAAGAGTTAATTTCGTTGAGGGATTTGCTGCTGCTCCAGTTGATAAGAAAGATTATGTTGAAGCTCAAGGTTTGAGATACGAACTTGAAGGGAAAATGTTAATTTAGTATTTTTATTTTTTATTTATTTCTTGGCTTGCAACTGCGTCTTTAAGGCCTTCTGCTTCGCTAGAATACTATGCAAATTGTTAACATCTGTTCCACACATCTCATGCGCTTCTACCACCGTCAAAGTGAAATAAAGGCCTTTAGCATTGGGATGAGTTAGTAGTTTGCTGCTTTGACCATTAGTTAAAGTAAGGATTTCCTTGCTCAAGGTTCGTCCCGGTTGATTCTTGACGATTTCTATCGGCACGACTACCGGCTCCTCCAAACAATGATCAGGAGCAGCTAAGATGCTCCATTCTAATGCTCCTGCACCAGTATAACTGCCTTCGGTGGGTTTTACAGTATATTTCTCTCCATCGCTAGTGAGAATGTCTACCACATAGAAATTGCATACTTTAGCACAACCGTCTAAAGGTTGAGAATATAAAGAAGTAAGTGTACCGCACTTCCCGTTGATGCACTGTCCAGAAGTACATTGGTTGTAGTTAGTGCAGCGTTGCTCCGTTTCCTTCTTTTTTACTACGATCGGTTCTGTATCTAAAAAATCACACTTAGTATTATTATTGGTATCTAAACAACAGCCGCTCTGATCCGGATTAAGAATGTGGGGAAGAGTACACTGCACGGTATAAGTCACCTCTCCACTAGTAGCGTTCTTGCTTCCGTCAATCAATTTATCATAATAAATCGCTTTTCCTACTGTTCCGTTCAGAAGAAAGAATACTCCTAACAACAAAACCAAGCCAAATCCAACTAAAACCAAAGGCTTAGCCGGAGAAGAGGAAGAAAAATTAAAAAGCGATGAGGAAGAAATAGTTTTAGGAGATACTGATCTTTTCTGATTAGAAAAAGAGGCTTGTTTTTTTATTGTTGGATTTTGTATGGGCTTGTTCTGAGAACTTAATATTTGTTGATAAGCAGAATTGATCTCTTCTTTCAGCCATCCTTCTTCCATTAATTTCTGTCTAATGTGAACATACCTTCTACCTAAGCGAAGATTTTCACGGATGTAATCACTTATTTCCGAATTGTCGATTTTATTTTCCATCTCTCTTTTAAGGAAAGGTATTTTTACGCGTTTATATAGTTTATCCTATTTTAAAGTACAAATGAAAGAACTAAATTAAACTTTCAATTCTAATCCAAGAATTGCTTTCTCACTTGAGAAGACCAATATCCTTTTAATTCGTCAAAAATATTAATACCTTCAGTAATGTGATTAGTTATTTCGGTAATATTCTTCTCACCTTGCAACTGGTTTTCCACTGTTTTTAATTCGTCCACTAGACGGCGGATAGAAGCAGTAATATTACGAGAATATTCTTGAAAAGCAGGATTCTGTAAAGGAACGGCTTCTACTCGAACCGCTTCTTTATCTAAACGCATTCTTCCTTCCATCATTTTGGCATGAAAATTACGAAAATCAGAAAAAGTAGCCCGAACCCATTTCTTCTGCTGTCCCCGAACTAATTCCGGGCGTAGTTCGCTGTCCACATAAGATAAAGTGCCACTGACTCTCTCCCAGAGCAGATCCTTATTCTCTTTGAGTTCTGCCTGGATCACCGGCTCAGAAACCGGCTCCTCTGTTCCGAATAATCTGCTGAAAAATCCCATAGAATCTTCTAGTCAGCAGGGTTTTAAATAGATTGTGGTAGTGGAAAAGATAGATGCCTGAATTAGTAATAATAAGCGCCGACGCCCGGACTTTCAGGCAATTTATTTGCTTTTGAACCGGGAATCCCAAAGGGATCAGTTTGCTTAAAGAGGGATTTAACCTTCTTTTGATGCGACTTTTGGTAAAAGTTGCTTCAAGACTGACGCACTACCGGATTATGCGACGTCGGCACAAATCAAGCATTCTCTTCATAAATTTAAAAACTTTCTCTTTTTATTATGAAGAAAGGGATTATTATGTTCTTTTTCTTTGGAATCAGCTAAGAAACATAACCTTGGTTGAAGCTTATTTACTAACCCACTGAATAACTTAAAAACTAAACTTTTTTCCGAAAAGGAGATTTACTCCTAACTTTTTGCAATTTAATTTTGACTTTATCTCTTTGATTACGCGCTTTATCCCTAAATTTTAAAGATTCGGTACGAGCATTTTCCCGAAGCCGATGCGTTTTTTCTCGAGTGATACGATACATTTTAGTGGTTCCCTTTTTAAGGGATTCTTGATAAAACTTATAGTTAGCATAGCGTTTTATTTTTTCAACATATTCCTTCCCGACCCACCATGCTCCTATAATCAATACGACCCAACTAATCAAATAGAAAAAAACATCAAACCAGAACCATAAAGGATTGTTAAGATAAACAAACATCAAAATTTTTGTTATTATTCCGGCAATTATACTTAACACCACCAAAGCTACACCAAGATAGAATTTCCAAGAATATTCTTTTTTCAGTTCGGGATCTTTTTCTAACATCTAAACTAGGCAAACAAAATCAGGTTAAAAAGCTTTCGCAAACAAACTAGATCAGATCATGAATAGAAACATTTCCTTCAATAACTTCATCACTTTTGCTGCAATAAGGACAAACCGGTACCCTAGCTTTAAATTTGTATTTGCAGCGACCGCAGAATAAGTCTCTTTTAGTGGATCTAGAATTTTTAAAGCAGGTATAACATTCATAACGACCTTCCTTATCGGTTGTTTGAATCAAATAAGTCTCATTTTTGTCCACTGCCTTTCCACATTTAAAGCAATTTACTTTAGTTTTCAGCATAAACATAGGCTTTTGAAAAGAGGAGTGGTTTAAAAAATCTTCGCTTGTGCAGTAGTATAATAAGAGAAGTATTAAGTTAAAGCTATTAAAAAACAAATTTTATATACTCCAATCTATTTGTTCTAAACTATAGTGAGTTTCCATGAAAATCAAACAATTATATTGCGCAATAGGCGAACTATATATGAAATTCTGTTCGAAACTCAAAGAATTTCAGTATATGTATAAAAAAGAGCATGGACATAAGATTAAAAAGGCCGTAGAAATTCTTTGTATCTTGATCGCTATCGCCATAGCTTATTATTTTATAGTTAATTCTCCTTGGGCGCAGAAATACTTAAATGATCCTCAGCAAATCAAAAATTTTGCTTTAGGATTCGGAGCTATCGCTCCGCTCTTCTTAATTTTCTTACAAGCAATCCAAAATATACTCCCCCTGCTGCCCCACGAAGTGACGGCAGTAGCAGCAGGATTTATTTTCGGACCAATATTAGGTGCGATTTATACTTTAATTGGTGCTTTTCTAGGTTCAGCGGCAGTATTTGTAATCGCTCGAAAGTATGGTAAATCTCTAGCAGAACACTTATTTAACAAGAAGGAGATGGTTCATTTCCATTTATTCTTTAAACAGAACAAGGCCTGGACCATTTTTATTGCTCGACTTATTCCGCTATTTCCTAATGATTTAGTCAGTTTTGCGGCTGGACTGACCGACATCAAGTTTTTCTGGTTTAATATCGCTTCCACCGCCGGATTTATTTTTGAAGTAGTGATCTTAACTTATTTTGGTTCGGAGTTATCTACAGGATTAACGGCCACTCCGATTATTATCATTTCTATATTTGTTATTAGTTCCATTTTAATCGGAGTGTTCAAACATCAAATTAAGAGAATATTAATTAAGGATATCCACAGATTAGAAAAAGACGGACGCTGGATAGAAAAAGAATTTAAGAAGATTTAAGAATATCGTTAAGGATTAAAGAGTATGTTAGAAGTTTTAAAGAGAATTAAGCCCAGTACCGAAGAAAGAAAACAGTTTGAATCTGTTACTAAACTATTTCTACAACGGTTAAATAAACCGCTTGAAGATGCCGCGGGAATCATTGGAGGTAGTGGAGCCAAAGATACCTGGCTTTCCGGAAATCATGATGTAGATATTTTCGTGCAATTTAATTACGAGAAGTTCAGCTCCAAATCAGAGCAGCTTTCT
>JBBSWE010000183.1:0-9644 GCA_038046445.1 Nanobdellota archaeon
ACTGTATTTTGAGCCCAATCATCAGTGATAGGCATCCTTTGGGGCATTGTACGCAGATAAACTGATACGAAAATCGCAATTAAGATACAGGTCAGAGGAATAATCCATCTGGCGTTATTCTTAAAAAAAGTCTTTGCTCCAGAAAAGTCCAAGGAAAGTTCTTCTTCCTGGTGTGAAGGTGTTTGATGGTGCGCTTCGTGATGAGCTTTCTCCTTACTCTTGAAAAAACCGCTTAATTTCTTCTTAATTTCAGAAAAGTCAATAGTTAAATCTTCCTCTTTAGGATTAATTTCATTTTTAGGAGCAGAATCCCCTTTATTATTGTCAGTCATTAAAAACACCCCATTACATTCAAAATAGGGGGCGCTTTATAAAATTTATTATGATACGTTGATTAAGTTTGCTTCGATGGTGATGAAACAGCGTTAAATTTTAATAGTAATCCTTGTAATCAGCTTAAAATGGCTTTATGTGAGATGTGCGGTAGAGAAGGAAACCTGCTTCTAGCAGAAATCGAAGGAGTAGAACTGAGAGTATGTCCCTCCTGCGCCAAACATGGTAAAATTAAGTCTGGATCCTCTTATTCTCGTTCTCAACCGGGATTTCCATTAGGATTTTCTACCCGAAAAGAGGAACCGGAAGAGAGGATAATCACTAATTTTGCTCAACTTTTACGTGGAATCAGAGAGAGAAGCCATTTAAATTTAGAAGATTTTGCTAAATTCTTGAACGAGAAAGAAAGTATTGTCTCTAAATGGGAAGGGGGAAGCGTTTCTCCTAATTTAGAAGAAGCTAAGAGGTTGCAGAAGCTTTTGGGCGTTGGTTTGATTGTGAAGGAAGAAGCTGGAGAAGAATTGAAGCAGGAAAAACGCAAACCCGGCGAGGATACTCTCACTTTAGGTGATTTTATTAAAGTGAAGAAGAGAAACTAATTCTCAAATTATTGTACTTAACCAAAAAGTAACCCCTCCCAAAATTATTCCTCCTAATAAATCCCACCAATCATGTTTCTTAAGGAAAATTCTAGAATAAGAAACTAATATTGCCAGTGCTATCAGAAATACTGAAATCCATAATTCGTACTTGAAAAAACTCGTTAGTGTCAAAGAAAAGAAGAAAGCTCTAGCCGCATGCATACTGGGAAAGGAAGAGGCATCGATTCTTTCCATCCAATTGTGATATTCTTGTTTGAGAGGACGTTCTTTGTGATAAATCATTCTTATGATAGCCGTTACAAAAAGAATAAACAAGAAGCCCGCTATCAACTTAGTCACTAAATAATATTCTTGAATTAAAATTAAAAATATCCACAATAGGATATAAAAAGGAGTACCGGCGAGAGCAGTAACATCTCTAAAAAAGATAATTAACGGTTCTTTTAAAGGTATTTTTGGCTCCATTTTAAGTTATTAACTGAGTTAAGGGAAAATAAATTATGATTGTCGTAATAATTAACCATAGTATCATCCCTATAACCAGGGCCCGATCTTTAATAGCTTTTTCTTGCGATCGACCTAATTCTGATCCTTGCTGGATTAGATAAAAGAAACGGAAAATCACAAATAGAGCGAAAGGTAAAGTAAATAGCAAATATTGATGTTCGCTTAAAAAGCAGTAGAGAGAGTAAGAGATAACCAGTAAGGTGGTGGAAATAATCATAAGATAGTTAGTCAGCTCCGAAGTGTATTCTTGTAATACTATTCTCGTATTAACAGCTTTTTCTTTCAGAAACAGCAAATCGGAATGTCTTTTACCTACAGCTAGAAACAAGGCTAAGAAAAAAGGACAGAGAACTAACCAAGGAGAAATTTTCACTTCTATAGCTATTGCTCCAGCTATCGCTCGCATTACGAACAGAGAAGAAATGGTTAATATGTCTGCAAAAACCACCTTCTTTAGCCAGAAGGTATAAATTTGTGCTAAGATTAAAAAAACAATAAGCACTAACAGAAATAAATTATTAATTAATAGCCCTAATCCTAAAGATAAAATTAATAATATTATTGTAAGAATTAGGGCACTAACTTTGCTCACTGCTCCAGAAACTAAAGGTCTATTTTTCTTTTCCGGATGATGTAAGTCTTTTTTAAGGTCGATCAAATCATTTAGGATATAACTAAAAGAAGAAAGAAAGCATAATGAGATAAATCCCATTACAGTTAGATAAATATCTCCCATGAAAAATAAGTGTCCAGAAAAGAATAAAGGAAGAAAGATTATTAAATTTTTATACCACTGTCTAACTCGGATTAACTGTAGATAACTTTTTATCTTTTCCATAACTCTCATTCTCTTAATTAAAACCGTTATAGTTTTAAATTTTTAGGATATTTTAGCAAGATCTGTCTGCTTTGGAAGCAAAATAGTATAAGTACAATTATTTGTCTTCATTTGATATTCAACCTCATTATCGAAATAAACCATTTTTAGGAAATCTTTCTTCTCCTGTTCGCATGTCTGATTTTGTGGAGGACAAAGTAGGTCGCATTCATTGATAAATAATAATTGATATTTCTCCTTTTGCTGCTGATATATTTTAGGAGAGAATTCCATCCCATCCAAGGTTTTGATTGGCAGATTTAAGAAGGAGATAAAAGCCGGATCTGAAGATAGAACTGTTCCGTTAATTTGGTACTTTAAGATAACCTGATTAATCTCCTTCTCAAAGGTGGGCTGTCGTTCTATGTCTAAAGGGAAAGGAAGGGGTAGAAGTAGTATTATCGTGAATATTACTAGAAAAGAAGTGGGTTTGATGGTCTTTATTTTTTGTTGTTTTAATTGGTGGTAGATGATATTAAGAACTTCACCAGTTAATAACGATAATAGAGGTAAAGCAAAAATCAAATAACGCAACTCTTTTCTAGGCAAATAGCAGAAATACAAGAAGAACAATAAAGAAGCCAACCACAAGGTACTTTTACGGTAATTTAAGTATTCTTTTCTTTTCCAGAACCAATACACTGCTGGAAAGATGAACAGATAAAGAAGGTTGCTGAGCGGATTGTTCAAAGCGGTAGATTTTCCCAGCAGCCCAAAGGAAAACAAATGAGCTAAATTGTTAAAAAAGAATTCAGTAAAATAAAACCAAATTCCTGTGCCATACTTCCAAGTGCCCGTAGTCATGATCCAAGTTCCGGAAATAAAAGGCAAAAAGGGATTATGGTATAAATACCAATTAAATAGAAGATAAGGTATAACTACGGTAAAGAATCCCCCTATAATAATCAGCGGGGCAGTTATTTTTTTCCATCCTTTTTGATAAATAAAAGTAATAATCAAAATCGTAGCAAATAGCAATCCCATCGGAAATTTAGTGAGGAAAGATAATCCTATAAACAGTCCCGACAAGTATAAAGATGAATTTTTGGGTAAGGAAATTTCCGTTTTTGAATTTTCTTGATACTCTCTAAAGAAAAAATATAATCCCAGCACTCCTAAAAATAAAGATAATGGTTCAGTTAAGACTAAGCCCGTGAACATGATAAACAAAGGAGTGAGAGAGAAAATCAGACTGGCAAAGATGGCGGTATTCTTATTAAACACTTTTTCTCCTATTTTGTAGACGAGATATATGGTTAAGGTGGAGAAGATTAAATCTAATATCTTCCCGATTAATATCGTATTTGTTCCGATTTTCCACAAAAATCCCAGAATTAAGGGATGGATTAAGGGTCGAAAAGGTTCCCAAATACCAATATTTCCTCCCGAAAAGAGATATTTGCCCATGCCTAAATAGATGTGAGAGTCCCACCATAAGGGGTAATCTAAAAGCAGATAAATAATTCTCACCAATAGAGTTACTCCTAAAATGAATGGTAAAGGAGTTCGAATAAATTGTTCTTTTATCCCAATAAAGAGGTTAGCTAGCCGAGACATTTTGAGCGTTATCATTAAGAGCAGGACAATTTGGAGATGCCCGTAAAGATTGACAAATAATCTTTTGTAATTGTTCCTGCGTTACCACCCCTTCATACTTCTTATTATCAATAACTACGGTGGGATATTTAGTAATGTTAAACTGGTTCATGACGATTTCTACCATGGTTTCTTGGCTGCGAAAATCCAAATTAATTGGAAATACTAACAATTGCTCTCCAAATAGGTTCTTAAAGTGAGTTAAGATAGTTCCCTGATTGGGACAAGAAGGGCATTCGGCAGAATAAAAGTAAAGAATAGGAACAATATCTAGATTGCAGCGATCTTTGCTTTCTTTAGCTAAGAGCCAGTAGCGCAGATTGTCTAAAAGGTAGCGACGCGTAATAATATTACTCCTTACGTCATCGTTTTGGGTTTCTTCTCCCGAAGCGATAACTTCACTCAAGGAATTGGATAAATCTTCTATCGTAAATTTTAATGCTCCAGAGAGAATGGGGCAATTATTGTAACTTCCAAAAGAAGTTAAATACAAATATTGTGATTGTAAGCTAAGATAACGTACTTCTTGTTCCATATTAACTTCTTCTATGACATTATAACGGTAATTATCAATAACCATTCCTAAAGTCAGTCCTAATCCAAAGATCAGCAGCGTAATCACTCCTGCTATAATATATTTATCCGTACTAATCTTTCGAAAATTATTTTCAGAGGGCATAGTACTATTAACCTCTTTATTCTCTTTTTTTTTAATTGTTACCATTTTCTTTTCTCTTTTTACCTCCAACTAATCTTCTTCCTTCGAACGAATTCTACGGTGCATAATAAAAGTATTATCCCTTTTAAAGTGTAATAAAAGAAAAAATAAGGAATGAGGGGAATCCATCCAAACCGAAGGATTTTTTCCTGAGCGTTCTTATGGGCCCAATAAAATAAGAAAACTCCAATCAGGAATAAGAATATAATGATAAAAATTTTTTTAAAGTCCATCAACAGAAAGTTCATAAAATTAAATTTAAACTTTAGATTTAAGAGGTATTCCCATAAATTAAACCTAATTAAAATGATGTTCTTCATCCAGTTCCATAGTGGTCTGAGAACAAAATAAGTTGCTAATACAATTCCAGTAACTGAGAGTATGAAACCCAGCACATTTTTAATCATCTGCATCAAGCCAAAATCACCATATTTTTTATTGGCGATGATTCCTTTGTATTGATATACACAGATCATACTACCTAAATACCATCTTTTTCGTTGGCGTTAAAATGGTTTTATCTCTTTTGGGGCAGTAGTATACACGTAACCATCCGGACACTGTTTAATGCGATAATGCTTCTCTTGGGCCCGGTAAGCAATTTCTTGATCTTCGGTGAGATGTCCTTCACTAAATCCTCCCAGTTCTAAGATGGCTTTGGTACGATAAAGAGAAAATGGTCCGGGAGCAACGTAAAGGCAATCGAGCTGGCTGGAAATACGAGCAATGAGGATGATAATAATATATTCTAACCACTGTACTCTTTGCAAGAGGTTCTTAGGTTGGTACACTTTCATGGCTGGAGTAATGATAACCAACTGCGGATCAGGATCCTGCTCGTACATGTGTAACATCTTTTTCAGAGTGAACGAATCTACAAAAGAATCAGCGTCCAGACAGGCAAAATATTCCCCTTTTGCTAACTTCAAGGCGCGGTTCATGGAAGCGGCCTTGCCACAGTTTGGATGGGAAAGGAGATGAAAATGCGGTTTATCTTGAATATATTTCTTGACAATGTTTTCCGTGTCGTCTTTAGAACCATCATTTACAACGATAACTTCTAATTTCTCTTTTGGATAATCTAGATTGTTAACCGATTCTAAAGTACGGAGAATGGTTTTCTCTTCATTAAAAGCGGGAATAATAACCGTTACTAAGGGAAATTTATGAAGGTGAGTGGAAGAAGATTCTTGCCGAAAAGAAGGTTTTCGTTCCAGATAGACTAATAGAAGGAAGACGGAAAAGTATAAGGAGATTAAATAAGCGACCCACAGAATTATATTTATAATTTCATTCATAATCTTTAAACCCCTCTAGATGAAGTTTTTCTCTACTTACTCAAACTGCCATACTTCAATATTCTCGTGAGAATAGAGCATTTTAAATCTTTCGTTTTTTAATAAGAAGAATAGTCCTTGATCAGAAGGATATCTTTCTCTGGTTTTGGGATCTAAGTAGAATAAATAAAGGTCGTATTGCTGTAATAATGGAAAGGTAGTAGAGATATAGGTTGAAGCAAAAATTTCTTCACTAGTGTTAACCAGACCCGGATAAGTAGAAGCAAGATGATATTCATAGAGCGGCTGGCGTTGGGCAAAGTATTCTAAATAATAACCATTTTCAGGAGCAGATAAAATTCGCTGGTTACTATTATCCTGGGGGTTGTCTCTGATCCAATGGAGAGAATCAACCTCAACTGCGCTTGGTCCGGTGTCACTTACTCGGTTCATATAAGTTAACAACGAAAAAAATATCCCTAACATTAATAGCCAGAAAGTAAATTTTTTCAGCGAAGGAAGAGACCAAGAGGAAGAGAATAGATGTATCAATCCAAGAGCAGAGAAGAAAGCAACGACCAAGAATAAGGGAAAGAGGAAATGTTGGCTTAAAAGGTAGGCTATTATTACTAGGGGTAAGATTAGGTAAGCGTAACGATATTTCTTATCTTTCCAAGAAAAAGAGACAGCGAGGAGAGCTAGAAGTAGAGTAAAGAAAGGGATTCCGCTTTCCCCTCCTAAATCTGAGATTAATTCTGGGAGAAGAGAAGTAGGATGGAAAGGTTCTTGCAATAGGGGAACACGAAGTAAGAGTGAATTAAAGATAGTACCGAAAATTGTTACACCAATAATTATAATGAGCATGCGTTTATGTTCTAAGCTACGTTTATAATAATATAAATAGTAAATTAGCAGCAATATCAACACAAAAAAGGAGGTACAAACGTCGATGATGGTGGTCAGAACAAAAGGAAGAATTGCAATATAACGTGGTAGCTGTGCATCCGAAGAGAGTAACCAAAAGCCTGACACTAAGAATAAACAGAATAAGGTATAGAAAGAGAAAGTGATAGAAGTAAAGATAAAAACAGGAGAAGTGATTAAAAGCAAGGTAAATACAAAAGTAAACTCTTCTTTTAGTTCTAATCTTCGAGCACAAGAAAACCAGAGTATAATAGTCAGAAAGGTAATGCTAATTGGTAAAAGAAAGAATATTTTTTCTGGAACATAAGATGTGAACCAATGTAAGGGATAATAATAAAAAGTGATTCCGGTAGAGATTTGAGCTTGATAGAGATGATAGTAATTTTCTGGACCAATAAGCAGGGGGTTTCCTTTTACAAAATTAGAAATTAGGGGCAAAGCTATCAATATTAATAATAGGATAAGAAGAGAAGATTTCGGATAACGATAAAAAATGGAAAAATATTTACTTAATTCTTCTTTTCTTTTATCGTTGTTATTATCCTTCGGATTTTCCTTATTACTATCCTCTCCCTTTTTATTATCATTTCGAGGACTACTATCATCTTCCATATTTTGGTCTGAACTCATGTGGGAACCTCTTGAAGAGAGCATTTTACTTGATAAATCTTAGTATCTTCATCATAAACTTTCTTGAAGCAATCCGGTGTGATATAGCTGAATTTAGTAAGTCCATACTTACTCTTTGCCCGTGGAGTTAAAGTTAAATATTGCAGTTGGTGCTGTTCTGTTTTCTTCAAAGCCAAAGTTTGGAACTTGGTGGTGTACAAGGAATGTAAATCTTCAAATTTACTTTCTACCTCCGGTATTAAACTGAATTGTTCATCCATCAGATTCCTTCTTTGGCCATAATAAGTTACTAGATTTCCCTCTTCCAGCAGAGAAAGCACCCCCGTCTGTTCAGGAGTATTAGCTTGAAGCCAAAGGAAAGCTTTTACTTCTCCTTCGCTAGGTGTTTCTTGTTTCCAAGCGGTATTGATGGTAAGAGGAATGATGGTGATTAGTAATAAGAAAGTAACCACATAAGGAAAATAGGGATGAAATCGGTTCCATTTTGTCTTTTCTAAATATTGGGTTAAATCTAGATAGAATGGAGCAAAAAGGATGGTCAGGGTTATTCCGAAGAAGGTTAAAGACTGATTAAATTTTAATAACTTGAACCAGGAAAGAGCAGTAGTAGCAATCACTAAACTGATCAGAAGATAAATCATCCTATTTTTTACTTGGAACAAGGAACGATAGACTACAATTATTCCTACAATAAAGGGGATGACACTGACTAAAGCGATGGCACCAAGAATAGATATCTGTGGGAAATAGTTTTGTAAAATAGGAGTAGGAATGTTTTGCCAGATGAAAGAAATTCCTTCTTGTAAGAAAACTTTCTTAAAGAATAGCAATTGGATCCATAGGAACACAAACAAGGAAAACAACAATACTTCTTTTTCTTCTTCATTTATTCTTTTATTCTCTAAGTAGGAGAGAAGCAAATAAATTCCTAAACCAATTATTATTAAGAAGGTGGCTGGGCTGGTGAGAGAAAGAATAAGGAATGAACCTAAGTAAAAATAGAGATACTTCTTTTGCGGAAGGTTTAGAAAGCAATAAATGGCAAAGAAAATCAAGGGTAAGAACAAGGAATCTACACTAAAGTCGTTAGTGAAGAAGAGTACGGGAAGAATTCCTACTAAAAAAGCGGAGACTAAGGCTGCGGAGTCATTATTGGTAATTTTCTTGCTTAAATAAAAGATAATTATGGTCAAAAGGGCCATGAAGAAGTTTGGGAGTATTTTTGCCGCTAGTTCTAACGGTAAGATAAAGCTGAATCCAGCCAGCAGGTAATGGAAGAACGGCAGGAAGACCAACTCTCTTCCTCCGTATGAGAGCGGGTCGTTGTATAAAGGCAAGCCCGTATCGTGGATGTGTTGTACTTGCCTTAAATTGAAGTAAGAATCGTAAGTGAAGTTCGGGATGAGGAAAGCTAAAAGTAGCCTTAAGGTTAGAACCGCTACAAATATTCCTATCAGCCAGTATTTGGTTGAACGTTCCATCTGAGCAAGTTATTATTTCGGGTTTTATAAATCTTGGTGGAAAAATCTTTATAGCCTGCCCTTATTTAAACCACCATGCCTAAACTTCCCAGCGGAATTCCTTTCCTAGACCAATTGTTGCAAGGAGGCTATGATGAAGATATTATCACTACTATTTACGGTCCTTCCGGCAGTGGCAAGACCAACTTTTGCCTGATTACAGCAGTAAAAGTGGCCACGGACGGAAAAAAAGTATTATTTTTGGATACAGAAGGAGGAATCGCCGTAGAAAGGATCAAGCAGATTACTTCTGACTATGAGAAGATTCTTTCTAAAATAATCTTTTTCCAGCCTACTACCTTTGAAGAGCAGAAAGAAGTGTTTGAAACGATCAGAGAGATTACCACTCCCCAAGTCGGCTTAATTGTGGTGGATTCCATTTCTATGCTTTATCGCTTAGAATTGGGCAAGAATGAAGAAGTGTACGATGTGAATGCCGCTCTGGGCCGACAAATTGCTTATTTGGTTGAAATTGCGCGTAAGCGTAAGATTCCGGTGTTGTTGACTACGCAAGTGTATTCCGATTTCGATAATCGGGATCAAGTGAAGATTGTCGGTGGGGATCTGTTGAAGTATGGATCAAAATGTTTAATTGAGTTGTTTCGCTTTGCCAACTGCCGCGGATTATGTCTGCGAAAACATCGCAGTATTCAAGAAGGG
>JBBSWE010000184.1:0-1523 GCA_038046445.1 Nanobdellota archaeon
ATGGGCAAAACCCATTTTATTCTTTAAAAGCCCTAATTTGAGCTATGCACATACGAGTATTAGAAAAGTTAATATAATTGTAAAGTATAATTTTGCTTATTATATTAAAATGAGGTGCAATTATGGTTATTAAGGCGGTTGAAGGATTAGGAAAGAGTACTAAGACGGCAACGGAATTTTCTGCAGCAGATTTTAAGTTTGTTAAAGAACTTATCGTCGATTTGGATCGAATAAAAACAGAAGCTCCCGATAAAGCCAGCAGAGATTTACGTCAAGGATTGAGACTACTACGTTGGGTAGGAAGAGGAGAAAGGAAAGTAGATCGAGCTGAACGGAGAATTCTAGAAGAGCTAGAAGAGTTGGATAAGATTCTTCCCACTGATTTGAAAAGAGAAGCAGAACAGTTATATCAACAGATGAAAATTGTAGAAGGCCAGGTTTTAAAGAAAGCTTCTTTATTCAGGGGAAACGTGAAAAAAGAATTCTCCGAATTAAAAACAGAAGAAGATCTAGCTAGACGCTACGCCGAGAAAGGTGGAGAAGAGTTAGCCCGAGTCAAAAAATATATCGTTCAATTAGTGGAACAAACTAAAGACGAAGTACAAAGATTGCGCAAATGGATAGAGTCAACTGAAGCCGTCTTGAGAGAATCAGAGCAATTCTATGAAGAATTGATGAAGTTGTCAAGGTAATCTTTTTTTGTTTTTCCTTTTTATGGTTATTTTTTTATTTTTTACTTGACATACACCCAGGCTTCTTTGCCGCTGTTCAATCTTAATTTAGCTTTATGAAAATGTTTTCCCTGCTTCTCGTCCAAGAAAGATATTTCGTTAGGTTCCAAATACAAAATTGCTCCGTTCACGCTAAATCCTTTTTTGGGTACAATAGTAACAAACCTATTTCTTCCAAAAATAAAGTCTTCTTTGATATAATCAAACAGTACATCGTAAACAAATTCAACTTTTCTACCAAACACTGTATGTTGCACATTGGCATCCATCAAATTTCCATATACAAATAAAGATTCCATTTTATTCCCACCTAAATTTTTCTAATTGATATCTTAAAGCTGGCTCTCCGGGTAATTCCCAGCAGTTCATACAACGAGCTTGATAAAAATATTCTACTGCACTTTTTTTAGCTCCATCTTCACTTCCTCCGGGAGCAATTAAATCCTCGCCATGATGAACCGGTTCACCTTTTCCATCAACAAGTTTCATTCGTTGACTTTCTGTGGCTGGATCTCCGCATTTAACACATATAGCATAATGCATATTAACTTTATCTGCCAAACACATTAATGGAGGTACATCATTAAACGGTTGGCGATTAAAACCACGAGGCAAACCATCACCATAAACAGTATAACCTCGTGAAATTAAATTAAAGATAACATCATAAATACCCGGAATAAACTGCAGTTCAGTAATGAAAGCGGTTTTAACTTTGGAGTGAGATTGAAGATAATCTTGGATATCTTGTGCATTTGCAACAACGATAGCATGTAATCCCTCTTCGTTATG
>JBBSWE010000185.1:0-34525 GCA_038046445.1 Nanobdellota archaeon
ATTGTGGTATTTTTGAAGAAAAAAGTTAAATTTTAGAAAGGTCTTTCTCATCCTTCTTCAAATCACCCATAGCTTTCTGAATTTCGGACTTTCCTTCTTTCTCTTTCTGATCTAAATCAATCAGACGTTCCACTTCGTCGGCTTCCTTTTCTACCTGTTCTGCTGCTTTCAACACCTCAAGAGGGATGCGGTCTAAGAAAGCTTGTTTGGCTTCGGCTGAAGGCAAATCAAAATATTCAAAGAACTTTTTAGTCAGCTTTAATTTAAAGCTCCGTCCAAAACGTTCTTTTTCTACATAACCTTGGCTTTCCAATTGATGCATATGATCATAAGCTCCCGAACCGCGTAACTTAATCACATCTGATTGTAAGATCGGGTATTTCCAAGCAATAACGGCCAGGGTAGCCATCATGGCTGAATCCAATTCAGTCGAGCTGACTAGACTGCTAACTAAAGGTACAAACTCATCTTTAACGGTTAATTTCCAACCGTTTTCTTTTTTAACAATTTGTAAAGAATGATCTCGCTGCACATAATCTTGTTGTAATCGAATGATTATTTTTTCCACTTGGGGCACTTCTAAAGAACAAAGAACCGCAATTCGTTCTGAGCTAATCTCTTTTCCCACCGCGAACAACACCGCTTCCACTCTTTTCTCATCCGTTTCCATTTTCTCGTATCAAGAAATATACTCCCTCTTTTAAATCTACCTTCTTCTCATCAATCAGTTTATCTAAAAAGTCTTCAATTTTTTCCTTGTTTACTCCGGTCAGCTTGCTCAACTTTTCCGAAGTGAGATTGTTTTGAGCCAGAAGTACCAAAATGTAATTTTTTAGCAATAAACTCATATTTCTTTGCAAGTGTTCACTTTCCATCTTGGTTTGTTTAGCTACCATATCCACATTATGCAACTTTCCTTGCAAGTCGCTCAAGAATTGTGAAATTTCCACATCGCTTAGAGTTAGTTCCTCCGGTTCGATCAACTCAATCATGGAAGGCATATAATCAAAACAGAAAAGAGTCAAGTTCTTAATTTCAGTAGTTTCTATTTCCAATTCTGCAAAAATGGACCACATCTCCTGTTCTTCTTGTTTTTTAGTATCGGCTAATTCCTGACTAAGAAGGGTATAACGCTTATCTTCCTTAAGTTGCTTAAGATATCCCTTAAAGGCTTCTTCTACATGTTCTTGAGGCTTACCTATTACTTCAAGAATAGCTCTAAAGATAATTTTGCTCATTTTTAAGCCAAGAACAAGGGTATTTTTAAGCCTTTCTGCATTCCAGTGTATTCTTCAGAAGGAAGACCATCATTATTTCCTTTCCCACTTCTCTTTCATTAAGATTACACACAGTAACCCCAATACGATTACTAAAATATAAGGAATCAATTTCTTGGCTTTCTCGTTACTGGATTCATACACCAAGAATTTAGATTGATTAAGAATAGTTCTTTGGACACCTAAAGAAGAGCTTTCTATACTGCTTCCACCTTTACTTAAGGTAGAAGTAGTGGTAGCCATACTTTTTTCTTCTCCTCCACCAACCGTAATATTAACATCCACACTTTTGGCAGTAATCTGCCCATCTTTATGCACTCTTACTTTCAGTTTATACTCTCCTGGTTTCATCTCCCCATCTAAAGGTAAAGAGTAATCTACTACTTTTTCTTCATCAAAACCCAGAAAGAACTCTTGTAAATAATCTTCTCTTTCTTTAGTTTCGGCTTCACAGGAATAACAACGGCTGCCACGGTAGACATAACCATATGTCTGGAAGAAATGGTCCCATTCGTCTCCTTTGAATTTTACCTTAAAATTTAGAATCTGTCCGGGAGATATTCCGGTTGGAAAGTCTAAAAGTTCGTAAGAGACATCTTCACTCCCCGAATTAGTGGTAGCAGTATCCACGGAACCTTTTTCATTAGAATCGCTAGAGATACTTTCCGTTTCTTCCTCACTGCAATCAGAAGAGCTTTCAACAATAGTCACTTCTTGTTCTGCTCGTTGATCTAAACCTTCCAAAACCAAAATCGCCTCTTGAGCATCTTCTTCACAACGTAAATCCATTAGCAAAGGTAAGGCTAATTTATAATTGGTATATTTAGAGTAGAGATTTACTTTAGTTACCTCACTAACTTGGTCTCCATCGATTTCTACCCAAGCAGAAATAGCGTATTTATTCGTATTTCCTTTATGAATTTCCACTTCTGCTCGTAGTGCTTCTCCCCAATCTAATTCTGAGGGAGTAATCTTATTAATCAAAATAGAAGAATCATTAACAGAAGTAGTATTGTCAGTACTATTAGTATTGTTCATTTTCTGCAGCGCTCCTTCATTAGTCACAATAAACATTTTTTGGGCATAATTGTTGCTAAGGTTCTGGTCTTTGCAACTGGGATAAAGCTGAGCCTTGAGGTACAAGACGCGATCTTCTTCAGAGATATCTGCTTTCCAAGTTTTAGAATAAGTGTTAGTGGTAGTGTATTTGCTTTTGACCGTGTTTCCGAAAAGGTCTTCGATCCAGTATTCAATCTTAAATTGAAAGGTTTTGTTGCTGAGAATAAAAGAATAATTAATAGGTTCTCCTTGTTTATAGATTAAGGTATCGCTTATATTAATATTCAAATTAACGTCGCAAAGAACAGTAGAAGGATCTATCACCGTAATATTAAAACAAACGGAGTTGTCTGAGAAGTTGCTTTCATTGACGGTAGAATTAATGATATTGCCGCAGATAGTGTAATTACCCGCAGAAGGAGGAGTAAATTTACCGGTCCCTATAGAGCTACCACAACCAACTTCCTTAGTAAAATTGTCCTCCTTAAAAAAATCATTTCCAGTTATATTGTATTCAATAATAATATTATCGTAGGGAGTACAAGGTTTCTTATTCTCAATGGTAATATTAAACATATCCGTGTAAGGGGAACCTGCGTAAATTTCAGATGGAAAGTCCATTACAAGAATAATATTAAATAAACGTGTTCCGGAATCGTTAAGATTAATAGAATTGGTTTCTCCCGGTGTTCCTCCAAAGATTAAAGAATAACCCCAATTTGACCTTATTAAATTATCGCTACTTAGATTTTTTAGTTCGATAGAAAAACCATCTTTGCTTCCAGAACTATAATTAACTTCATCTATTTTTTGACCAAACAAATCAAACAATGCTAAATATTCTCCGGAGTTAGATAAAGAATTAAAATCAGCGTAAATCAACGTTTTATTGTATGTTGGATGATCTTGAATAAAAAGAGTGTCGTTACTGGCAATAATTGCATATTCTCGAGGATTGATTAATGAACCATTAATTAAAGTAAGGGTGTGGTTTCCTTCGCTCTCAAAAAAGATTAAATTTTTTGGGTCGACTGATGTATCGCCCTCGTTATATATTTCTATCCACTCTCTTCCCGCTTCACTTCCGTTCGGGTTATACATCACCTCACTAATAAGCACTTCCGCATAAACAAAACTCAAAGAAAATAGAAATAATCCAAAAATCCACCATTTACACCCCATTTTGGATAGAAAACCATCTCTTAATATATACTTTTTGTTTTCACTATTATGGAATACTAAACAAAGCTTTTAAACAAGTTTTCACTTGTAACGATTATAATGGGATTAGGATGGTTATTTGGAAAAAAGAAAGTTTTACCGAAGGTGCCCTTACCAGAAGGTTTACCTTTTGACGAAAAGACCTTTCGGTTCTCTAAAAAATTTGGTGGAGACACCGTCATTGAACCGGAAGACTTGCATGCTGCTGCTGGCTTTAACCAGCCGTTCAACCTACCGGAAAATGCTCCTCGGGCTTTAAGGCCGGGTTCAACCCCCGCGCCCACTCCTACGGAGACAGGAATGAGTCCTGAGCCGGTATTTATTAAGGTAGATGCTTACCAAAGAATTTTAGGAGAAATCGATGAGGTTAAATCTAACCTCATTAAATTGCAAGAAGCCAATCGTCACTTAGAAAGTTCGGAATATAATGAAGAGAACCACTTTGAACGCTTAAAAAAAGCGATGAAACAAGCTCACGATCAATTGCTTCAAGTTGATAAAACTATCTTCAAATATCAAGGTGAATAAAATGGAAAGAATGCCAGTTTTTGTTAAAGTAGACGAATACGATGAGGTGCTTAATTTAGTCAAGCTAATTCGTAAGAAAATCGATGAATCCAAAGAAACTTTGCTTAAGATTAATGAATTAAAAAATGAAGAGGACCACCAGCTAGAAATGTGGCAGAACAATTTAGCTGAAGTTGAAAAGAAAATTGACTTCATTGAACACTCGCTTAACGAACCAGAACACTTCTAAAATGACCCACGCTAAGAATAATCCCAAACGTAAAGATGCTCGCGCAGAGAAGGATCCTAATTTTATGGTTCAGATTAGCGAGCCACGGATGTTAAGAAAGGACATTTTAGAATCAGTAAGAGAAGTGATTATTTTTATGCAGGGATATGAAAAATTCCGTAAGATTCAAGAAGAAAAAGTAGCTCTTTTCACTTTATTGAAAACAGATGTACGAATATTGAACAACTTAGCGGAAGATAAATTGCGTAAATACCTGCCTAAAGGAAAGTTAAAAGCAGTGCAATTAGATAAACAACCGACTAAACCAGAGGATTATGCTTATCAACGAGATGAAGAGCCCTTAAGGGTTAGTACTTCGGCCGTTCCAACTAGTAATGCTCCACCTTCCGAATTAGACGAATTGGAAAGCCAGCTGAAAGATATTGAAACACAGTTAAGGAATGTTAGCTAAAAATTTACTTTTATTACTTTATTTGTCTTTTATTTCTCAGAAGTTCCTAAGAAAAACGGGGTCAAAGTTAAAACTATTGCTTTTCCGTCCTTATTTACCACTAAAATTTTCTTGCGTTCCAATCCTTCCAGTACTCGAGATAAAGTAGTTCGTGGAAGATGAGTTCCATGCCTTACTTTTGCTTGTGGAGAAGTATTATTTTGTTGGAGCAGAAAATTAACTACTAACCTTTCTTTATCTGAAAGAGTAGGTAATATCACTAAAGTATGGGAAGACAACTTTTTTTCTTTTATTGAAACTTCTAAAGAAGAATTTTTCTTACTTACTTCTTTCTTCTGGATTAAAGAAACAATCGTCCGCCCCAAGAGAAATATTCCCAATATAATCATTAAAGAATAAATGAGATATTCCCACCAAGAACTTTTTTGGACTAATTTTTGTTTTAAAGACACTTCTATAGCAGTTACTTCACCTCTCTCTATCACCATTTCTTGCTTAGCCGCATTCTTAGTGTCAGAAGCAATTAAGATGCAACCTCCCTCCGGAAGATTAGAAAAGGAGAAAAAACCGGTTTGATCCGCCTCTTCCAAATATGTTCCTCCATTTCCAGAAAAACAATTAACGGACACTCTTGCTCCGCTAGCTAAGTTTCCTTCGGTATCAGTCACGCTTCCTTGAACGTGACCAACAGGAAGAACGAACACTTCTACCGTATCACTTCCCGTAACTATCACGCTTCTGCTTCCAATATAATCTAAGGCAGGAGTAGCAGAAGAATCTAGCATGACGGTTAAAGTATAATTTCCGTTAAGTAAATCCAAAGAATAACCAGAAGATAACAATTTGTCGGTCTTTATCTCATTGTTTACTTTTAAAGTAAGAATATAATCTGAAAAATCTATTTTTTCGGGGGAGTTAAAATTAAGAAGAAGATTAGAAGATTGCACTGAGCCCACTAGTAAAACTAGAAAAAACATCCCGCACCACATCTTTTTCATAAATAGGAAGAAAGAAAAATTCATTTATAAATCTATTTATATATAAAAGTAAACAGAACCGAGATATGTTTTAAAAAGGTCAATAGTACTTCCACAAAACGAAAAACATTTTATAGTAGTTCTATTTGTTAAATATTACAAAATGATTATGGAAAATATTCACGTCGATAAGAAAGGAAGTGTAAAAATAGAAGTAGAAAAGAAAGATAGTGCTAACATTAACGATAATTCTGGTCCTTCTCACAAAAAGAGTAATAAATTAGTTGCTAAAGAAGATCTGCCACTAAAAAAAGTAGGTTTATTCAAGCGCATGCTGCAGACGAGAAATTTGTATATCACCAGTAAAATTGTGGACACCGGATTGAGTTTTGAACTCTCTTGGGGATCGATTAAAAGAAATTTTGAAGTTTTGTTTCCAGAAGAAGTCTGGAAAAATCTTCCCAAGGATTATAAGAGTATGATTTTAGAGAATACTGCTCATCTTTCTTCTTTAGAAATAGGGGTAATGCTTAACGCCAAAAAGATTTATTATAATACTCCTTTGCCTTTGTTCAAATCTTTCTTTATAGAGGTCCTGTTAAAATGCTTATTATACAGTGGAGACTGCGATACCGGTAAGATTATTCGTTACATCACTCAATTAACTAACTTGGAAGCAAATTTTAAGGGATCTCCCACTCCTTTAGAAGTTAAATTCTTAGAAACTACTGAAGGAAGCATTAACACTCTCACTTTTGGTAAAGAAAGCTTGCTGAGTTTCGGATTATCGCAAGAATTGGGAATGAACCCTGTTCCGGTAACTATAATCGAACCCGATTGCGATGTAATTTATCGAGATCAACATATCAAAACCTTCCAGAACCGCCATAAGTATGATTTAATCAAGAAGTTTGAACAAGAATTTAGTCTTCACGTTTATTGTATTGATAGTAATTTGAATGATATTCCCGATTACACTCTTTGGGATTTAGATTATACTGATTTGGGATGGTCTGCTCAACTCACCCAGTATATTTTCTTACTTTTACCTTTTAATTTCCAGTTTAAACAGAAATACACTGTTTATGGCAACGAATATTCCTGTGATTTTTACTATTATAATCAGGAAGGGTTCAAATGTCATCCGGTTTATGATCAGACTTCAGATTGGATGAGACAAGTTAATTCCATGCTGCAAACTATGACCGGCGGAAGAGTGCAAGCCATATCTTTGGTACAACCCTTACACGAAATTGCCGGAACTAAAGTATTATATCAAAGATATCCTCATTTAGCTAAATACCAGATGTCTTGTCACTGTAATAATGAGGGAGCAAAAGACCATCGCTGGTGCGGAGCTTGTTCTAAATGTGCCCGCTGTTTCATCTTTATGAAAGCTTTGGGGTTTGACCCGGAAATAGTGGGATTAAGAGAGATGCTTTCTCTTACCCATCAACAACATTACTCCCTTTTCAATCAAGGTAAAGAAATGTGTGGATTTGACTCTGTTGGATTAGGGAGAGACGAACAACTATTTGCTTTTCATCTAGCTGCAAAGCGGGGAGTGCAAGGAGAATTGATAGATTTGTTTAAGAAAGAGTTTGGAGAGGAAGCCGAAAGAAGGGAAGAAGAGTTTAGAAACGAATTCTTTAAAGTACAGCGACCAGCTAACATCCCAAACAATATTTGGAAAAAATTGAAGCCCATTTTCGAGGAGGAATTAAAGAAAAATTAAAATGGGTTCAATCGATGTTAACACCAAGATTAATCTTCGAGGAATAGAATTAATTTTTTCTAATCCTTCGGTTAATCGACGGTTAGAAGTAGAATTTCCCGAAGGGGTGTGGGAAAATTTTCCAGATAAACTAAAAGAGATCTGGACTCACAATTTGGTTTATCTAGCTACCGTAGAACTTACACTCATGTTCAAAGCTAAAGAGATAAGGTATAATACTCCTTTCCCCTTACTAAAACCTTTCTTCGATGAATTATTTATGAAATCTTTTACTTATAGTGGAGATGTTGATTCAGAACAATCTTTCCGCTATCATCAGCAGTTATTGAATTTAAACTTCTCTTTTTCTGAAAATGCTCCGAGTTACCAAACTATCGCTCCAAAAGTGGAAGAAAGTTCAATTAATACCCTCACTTTTGGAAAAGAAAGCTTGTTAAGTTTAGGGTTAGCGCGAGAAATCGGATTAAATCCTGTCCCGATTACAGTAATAGATAACGATTTAGACGTAGAATTTAGAGGAGAGAAAATTAAAAGTTTTACTAATAAGCATCTGTGGAATTTAATCCCAAAGTTGGAAAAAGAACTTAACTTAAAAGTAAACACGGTTAAGAACGAATTATGTAAACTGCGCTGTAATGTAGAATGGGATTTAGATGATACGGATTTGGGCAGCGCTAATGTCATTACAGAATTCCTTTTTTTGTGCCTGCCCTTCAGTTATTCTCACCATTCCAAGTATATTGTCTTTGGTAATGAAAATTCGTGTAATAAGTATTATTACAGTAAAGAAGGAGTAAAATGTTACGCCGTCTACGACCAATCTCCCGATTGGATTACCCATCTTAATGCTTTAACCAACATTTTAACTCAAGGAAAAGTACAAGTGGTTTCTCTGGTACAACCTTTGCATGAAATGGCCGTAGCTAAAGTTTTGTATCAAAGGTATCCTCATTTGGCTAAATACCAAACTTCTTGTCATGCTGATGAACTTAGTGCAGAAGAGAATCGTTGGTGTCACGCTTGCGCTAAGTGCGCTACTTGTTACGTCTTTATGAAAGGGTTAGGATTCAATCCAGAACAGGTAGGATTGAAAGATATGTTTAAATTAGAATATAAGCACTTGTTTTCTTTGTTTAATACCCACAAAGATATTTCTCAAGGATATTATTCCATGCAATTAGCCCGAGATGAGCAGCTGTTCGCTTTTCATCTGGCCGCTAAACGGGGAGCGCAAGGGGAATTGATGGACTTGTTCAAGAAAGAGTTTGGGAAGGAAGCTGCTGCTCGGGAAGAAGAGTTAAGAGAAGAAATATTTAAACTACATGAGCCAGAGAATATACCTTTAGAGTTGTGGGATAAGCTCAAACCTATTTTTGAGAAAGAGTTGAAGAAGTAATAATAACAAAGAAACGTTTATAAAATACCTTCAGATTTAATTCTGTAACGCGGATGTGCCGGAGCGGTCAAACGGGATAGCTTGTTTTGGTCTTCTGATCAAAATGGATCCAAACTCAAGGCATTTGAATATAGAGTGCTCACCAGAGTGCTATGAAGAAATCAATGTAAGTCATCTATTGGCTTAGTGCCTACCCAGGTTCGATTCCTGGCATCCGCATTTATTATTTTCTTTAAAAGATTTCTACTAAGGCAACAATATTTTGAGGGTTGATAAGGGCAGTCTACCCTTATGGTGAAGAACCTGCCTTTCACATATTTTTTAATTCGAATAATGTTTATAAATAGAAAGATTCTTTAATAATTATGGAAGAAAAAGAATTAGAAAAAGCTTATGATAAAGTCTCGAAGAAATATCTCTTTTCTAGAACGGAAGGTAAGGGTATCTGTGGGTTCGAAAATCGTGAAATGGAACAGCCGATTATGTTTGAATTAGTCCCAATGCATCTGAAAAATAAGAAATTACTTGATGTTGGATGTGGTCCGGGAATTCATATTAAAAAATATGTTAAAAGGGGAGCAAAATGCACGGGGATTGATTTAAGTAATGAAATGATTAAATTAGCTAAAAAATATTGTCCGAGTGCAGATTTTAAAAAAGGGAGTATTTATGACTTGAAATTTGATGATGACTTCTTTGATATCATTACTTCTTCTTTTGTGTTAGATCATGTAAAAGAATTAAATCGAGGAATAAAGGAAGTTAAAAGAGTTCTTAAAACAAAAGGGTTGTTTATTTTCTCAATACCTCACCCCATAACATTTATGTTTAGAAATTCTGAAAAGGGAGTATTTATTCCTAGCCATAGTTATTTTGATCAAGATAAAGTTTACTACGATATTGTACAATCAGGAAATAAATTTCCTGAATTTCCAAGAACTTTAGAAGAATATTTCCAAGAATTTCTTAAACTGGGATTTACTTTAATAGACTTTAGAGAGAGTAAACCCAAGGAAGAATGGGAAAAAATTGATCCTATGTTTGTTAAAATACCCGATCTTTGTTTCTTTGTGTGGAGAAAAGACTAAATTCTCTTTTTTTAGGAAAAGAAATGGACCTTACCCTGAAGACATTTATCAAAGCATTTTTAAACCCCAAACTTATCTTCTCCTCATGCCCATAGAAATTTGCACCATTGGAGGATATTCTGAATCCGGAAAGAATTCTACTGCGATTAAAGTAGATGATGAAGTAGTGATCCTAGATATGGGCTTGCAGATGGAAAATTACATCCGCTATACTGAAGATGAAGATATCAGCGGAGTAACTTATGAAGAATTGCTTAAGGTTAAAGCTGTTCCGGATTACAATTTAATCAAAGATTGGAAAGATAAAGTCATCGCCATCATCCCTGGACATGGACATTTAGATCACATTGGAGCCGTGCCGTTCGCTTTCAAATTGTTTCCTAAAGCGACCATCATCTGCACCCCCTTTACTGCCGAAGTATTGAAAAGTATCTTTGCTGATGAAGAAATCAAAGTACCCAACCCTTTGGTCAGTTTAAACTTGAATTCTTCTTACAAAATATCCAAGAAGCTGACGGTGGAATTGATTTATATGACTCATTCCATTCCCCATACCGCCATGATTCTGTTGCACACCCCTTATGGAACAGTAGTTTATGCTAACGATTACAAGTTTGATCTTCATCCGACCTTAGGACAAAAGCCAAATTTTGAACGTCTGAAAGAAATAGGGAAAGAGGGAGCCAAGGTGCTTATAGTAGAGTGTCTTTACGCGCATGAACATAAGAAAACTCCTTCTGAATCAGTAGCCCAACAGATGCTGAAAGATGTGATGATGGGAGTTAATGCCGAAGGGAAGGCCATGGTTGTTACTACGTTCTCTTCTCACTTAGCCCGATTGAAAAGTATTGTAGAGATGGGCAAAAAATTAAATCGTAAGATTGTATTCTTGGGAAGATCCTTGGGACGTTATGTAACGGCGGGACAGAATCTCAACATCATTGATTTTAAAGCTGATGTTAAGTTGATAAGACACCGAGATAAGTTAGAAGCTTTCTTTCGCAAAATGAACAAGGAAGGTAAAGAAAAGTATCTTCTAGTGGTTACGGGTCATCAAGGAGAACCGAAAGCGATGCTTTCGCGGATGGTGCGAGAAGAGTTGCCTTTTAAATTTGAAAATGGAGACCTAGTTATTTTTAGCTGTTCCGTTATCCCGGTAGAATTAAATAAAGATAATCGCGATATTTTGGAACGAGAGTTAAAAAATAAAGGAGTGCGTATCTTTACGGATATTCATGTTTCTGGTCATGCCGCTAGGGAAGACCATCGTGACCTAATTGGATATATCAAACCTCAACATATCATTCCTTCTCATTCCGGACATTATAAAGCAATGCAAATGGCCGAATTGGCGGTAGAGATGGGCTATGAAATAAACAAGAATGTCCATTTAATGGAAGATGGGAAGAGAATAACCCTTAAATAATTAATAATTCTTGGAACAATAATCTGCCACCTGGTCCAGTCGCCCATGCAATTTTAGTTCTCTAATATAATCCTTATCACGGATTAATTTTATCCTATTAATTTCTCGAGCTAGTTCTTCTAATCTTCCACCTAAAGATAAAGGAGGATAAGGCCCATCCCTATTTTCTGAATCTTGATCTTTTCTTTTAAGAGCAACTCCAGCATTCTGGGTAACAATCAATAGATATTCAAGTGGAAGATATAAAGATGATTCTACTGAACGATAAAACATTTGTCTTCCATGACGATCCAATAAAATAATATCGCCCCATTTTTCAAGATAAGCATACACTATTTCTACTTTTTTTTGGTCAGAGAGTTCTTTCATCACTTCATTAGCAGCCGCTTTCCAAGCAGAAGGTATAGATGATGCTGAATAAACCCGAATATTGTTATAACTTGATTCTTTCCCCATCCTTAAGGCATTACCGGACGAATCTATTTAATGTTTTCTTTTACCTGAAGCTACGTTTCCAGCACAACAAATCTTATAAAGGTATTTCTCCCCTAAATCTCATTCGAGGGGGTACCTACCATGAAAGTCGTTTTAGCTGAACCACGTTACTTTAAAGAGAGCATTGCTATTATTTCTGAATTAGTCAGTGAAGCCAAGTTTAAGGTCAATAAGAATGGTCTGGAATTAGTAGCCATGGATGCCGCTAATGTCGCCATGGTCATCTTCAAGATGCTTAGCACCTGCTTTACTGCTTATGAAGTTAAGGAAGAGGAAGAGTGGGCAATTAATCTTAACAATTTAAAACAAATCTTGCGTAGAATTAAAGGCGACGACATGCTTACTTTAGAAACTACTGATGATAATCGTTTGAAGATTATTATGAAAAGTAATACGGTTCGTTCTTTCACCCTGCCTACTTTAGAGATTGAAAGTAAAGAGCAAAAAGTTCCCGAGTTGAGTTTTCCCATTTCCGTAGAAATGAATTCTTCTCTACTTTCCGATTCAGTAGATGATGTTTCCGTAGTCGCTGAATCCGTAACTTTGTTAGGGGAAAAAGGTCAATTATCAGTAAAAGCAGAAGGAGATTTGTCTAAAGCCTTTATTGAAATCAAGCCCGATGAGAGTGTGATTATTAAAACAGATATTGATGACAAGTTCAAAGCTAAATATTCTTTAGAATACTTGAAGAAGATGATTGCTGGCGGAAAGTTAGCGGATCGGGTTACTTTACGCTTTAACACCGACTATCCTTTGAAGATTGAGTATAAGATTATTGATAGACTGGCTTTAAGCTTCATCCTCGCTCCTAGAGTGGATAATGACTGAAGATGAACGAGGCTGAAAAACCAGTTACTTGGAAAGCTTACGCTTTAGTGGGAGTAATGGCTGTAGGTTTGGCTACGGTGGCCTGGTACGTTCTTTCTGATTGTTCCTCAACGCCATCGACTCGCCCAGAAAATCAAGCAGAAGTTAATCGGCAGAAAGGAATCCAATCATTAGTCTGTGATCCTGGCAGTGTGCAGCATTTTAATCCAAAAGAATGTGATGCAAGTAAAGGATTGGAAATGGAACTTTACCAAAAATAACCTTTCCTACATAAATCTTATAAATACACTACTATTTAGGTATAAAAGTATGGAAAATAAATATGTTGGATTGATGATTGTTGGGGTAGCTTTAGTGTTCTTCCTAGTAGTTATGTCTTTCAACAACGCCTTGGAAGAGATAGTAAACACCACTTGTGACCATGGACCTACTTGTCCCATGTACACTACTTTAAGCACCCAAAAGATCATCAGTTACAGTTTGATTGGATTATTAGTATTACTAGGTTTATTGGTGACTTTCTTTATTAGAGAGAAGAAACTTCCTGCTGAAACTAAGAAAGTATTAAGCGAGGAAGAAAAGAAACATAAGTTAGAGAATCTTGATGATGAAGAAAAGAGAGTAATGGAACTCTTAATCAACAACCAAGGTTCGATGTACCAGAGCGACGTACTTAAAGAAACTCAATTGAGTAAGGTTAAAGTAACCAGAATTCTAGACAAGATGGAAGGAAAGCAACTTCTTGAACGAAAACGTCGTGGAATGACTAATATCGTTATTCTAAAATAAGGCTGAAACTAGTTTCACCAGTACTTTATAAAGCTGTTTCAATTGTTAGCCTTAACGGTGAATGAAAAATGGTTTATTGTGGAACATTTGGTTTAGGATACGGAACAGGAGGATGGAGCGGAATGATCTTTATGGGATTATTCTGGATAGCGGTTATAGCAGCAATTATTTGGCTGGTAATCAAGCTAAGTCAAGGCCAACTCTCAGGCAATAAAACTGCAGAAGAGATACTAAAAGAGCGTTATGCCCGGGGAGAACTCTCAGAGAAGGAATACGACCAAAAATTGCGCGAGGTAAGAAAATGAAAATTAAGTGGATTTTTAGCTTATTATTAGTATTATCAGTATTGGTCGTTGGATGTGCTAAGTCTACCAATGAAACAACCTTAACTGGACAAGCGGTATCTCAAATTGAGACAATAAAAACATTTGAAATTACCGCTAAATCCTTTAGTTTTGAGCCAGATACAATTACTGTAAATAAAGGAGATAAAGTTAAACTTATTGTTACTTCCATAGATATCGACCACGGAGTAGGTATCAAAGAATATAACCTTAGACAATATGTCGCTGCAGGTAAAACAGAAACCATAGAATTCATCGCAGATAAACAAGGAACTTTCAATTTTTATTGTTCAGTTTATTGTGGAGAAGGCCATGGAACCATGAAAGGACAATTAATAGTGAAATAGAGGTAAATAAAAATGAAAAAAATACAATTGAAGATAACTGGAATGCATTGTAAAAGCTGTGAAATGTTAATAACTGACGCCTTGGAAGAGGTAGGAGCTAAAGCCCAAGTAGACAGCAAAAAAGGCACAGCTATCGTTGAATTTGATGAAAAGAAGCTAACGGAAGATAAGATCAAACAGATCATCAAAAACGAAGGTTATAGTGTAGAAAAATAGAGGTACCCTATGGTTGATATAAAAAGAAAATTTAAAATAAAGGGAATTGATTCTGAAGATTTAGAAAGTCTAGCGGCAAAAGAAGCTTTCTCGGTCTCTGGAGTGAAGTCCATAGATTTCTTCCCGGAAAAAGAAGAAGCCCAGATTGAGATGGAAGAAGATGTTAATTTAAGTAAAGTGTTCGAAAAAATGGAAAAGCGCGGATTTAATTGCGAAACTATTTCTACCGAAAAGATTATCCCTTTGGACACTAACAATAGTATAGAAGCGGAACCTCTTCCGGAAAATAAACCACCCACTGAAAGCATCATCAAAAAGAAGTTTAAAGTTAAAAATATGGTTTGTGCCAGCTGTGAAAAAATTATTTCTAAAGAAGTACATAAACTTTCAGGAATCAAAAGTGTTATCGTAGATTATAACTCGGGTTCAGCAGAGATATCTTACGATCAACATCAAGTTTCTTTTGAAGAAATAAAAAATAAAATTGAAAGTAGAGGATATATTGTAACCGATTCCAGTGAACTGGATGAAAAGAAAAAATTAAGTGGATTTTCCTGGTTATTGATTGCTGCTGGAATTATTATGTTAGGTTATTTTGCTTTACAACTTTATTCTAACATTTCCATTCCAGAAATCTGTAAGAACATGGGTTATGGATTATTATTTGTAGTTGGATTACTTACTGGATTCCATTGTGTAGCTATGTGTGGCGGATTCGTAGTATCATATACCACTAAAGGTGCTAAAGAAGGGAAGAAACCAATGCAATTACATGCCAGTTATGCTATCGGAAAAACCATCTCTTATACTATTATTGGAGCGATCTTTGGCCTTCTGGGCAGCATTATTGCTTTTACTCCCGCTATCAGAGGGTGGGCAGGAATCATTGCCGGAACTTTCTTGATACTGTTTGGATTAAAGATGTTAGGTTTAAGTTGGTTCAAAAAGTTCCAGTTCAGCTTACCTAAATCCATGAGTAAGTGGATTGGAGAAGAATCAAAGATTCATCAACAAAGTCCATTAATTATCGGATTACTAAATGGTTTGATGATTGCTTGCGGTCCTTTACAAGCAGTATATATTATGGCGGCGGGAACCGGAAGTATGGTTGAAGGAGCAAAGATGCTTTTCATCTTTGGCTTAGGAACGCTACCGGTAATGTTGGGCTTTGGTTATTTAACTAGTATTATAAGTTCCAAAGCTACTATGAAAATCTTGAAAGCTAGCGGAGTATTAGTAATAATCTTGGGATTGATTATGTTAAACCGAGGACTAGCCTTGACCGGTAGCGGTTATGATACTGAATCCCTAACTTCGGGAATAAGTGCTCTAGGCAGCAACAATAATGTGCCCACGCAAACATCGGATTCTAGTTCTGGATTAGTGATTAAGGATGGCTATCAAGAAATTAGAATGACTGTAGGAAGTAGCGGCTTTAGTCCGAACAAATTCGTATTAAAGAAAGGTGTCCCTGTAAAATGGATTATCACCGGCGCACAATTGAATGGATGTAATAATAAAATTCAAGTCCCGGCTTATAATTTAAATTTTGATGTCAAGCCAGGAGAACAAACTATTGAATTTACTCCCGATAAGGTTGGCACCATCTCTTGGAGTTGTTGGATGGGCATGTTAAGAGGAGCATTTGTGGTAACTGACAGTGCTGATGCTCAAACAGTAGCTCAGGCCGCAAGCCAAGTACAAGTTCCGAAGGGAGCAAGTTGTGGAGCAGGCGGTGGAGGCTGTGGCTGTGGAGGAGGTGCAAAATGAAACAGTACTTTTTAATTTTTTTTAGTTTAATTGTTATTTTTATTGCCGGTTGTTCCGCTAATAATAACTCTACAATTGGATCAGAAACAGTTGTTAAGGCGGAAAATTACGAGAATGCGATAAAAATACCCCTTTCGGAGATTAGTACTACGGCTAAATTTTTTAATCAAACTATTGATGGAGTGAAAATTGAATTTTTTGTAGTAAAATCATCAAATGGAGAAATAAAGGTTGCTTTCAATGCGTGTGATGTTTGTTACGGAAATCAGAAAGGATATGTTCAAGAAGGAAAAGAAATGGTATGTAACAATTGTAAACAGCGATTTGAGATTGACAATTTGGATGTGAAAAACAAAGTTGCTGGTTGCTGGCCATCTTACTTAGAAAGTAAGATTGAGGGAGACTCAATACTAATTTCTCAAGAGAGGTTATCTGAGAGGAGATATATGTTTGAAAATTAGGGAGTAAGGAAGAGAAACGTTTACTGTAAATTTAACAAATAATAATACCACGTAAAAATAGAGATTAAAAATGGAAAGGAACACCTTATGGAAAATGATTATTTTTCTATCTTTATTAGGTATTCTTGTCTCTGGTTATTTAATCAAGATCCATTTTACTTTCTCCAGTTTTTGTGATTTAAATCAAGCATTAAGTTGCAGCACCGTTAATGCTAGCGATTATGCAAATGTTTTAGGAATACCGGTCTCCTTTTTAGGCCTTGCCTTTTATGTGTTTGTATTTATATTCAGTACTCTTAATTACTTCCTGAAAGAAAAATACAGAAAGTTATCTAAATTGATATTGGTTGCAAGTGTTGTTGGTTTGTTTTTTTCTTTGTACTTAACCTACGCTGAATTTTTCCTTATTAAGGCAGTCTGTATTTTATGTTTAATCTCTTTGGGATTAATCTTAGGAATAGTGTTCTGCAGTAATCAGCTTAATAAAACAGAAGTAAAAGATAATGAAAATACCCCTCCTCAAATAACGAAATCACCATAAAGCTTAAATAGTTGAGCAACTATTCAACTAAAAATGATGAAATATAACCCAGAGTACACTCAAAAAATCCTTCAACTCTTTTCAAGTTTAAGTGATGAAACTAGACTGAGGATAACGTTGTGTTTATTAGAAAGACCAAGAACGGTAAAAGAAATTCATCACAGTATTGGTGAAGAAAAAATGACTTTGTCGGCCATCTCTCATCAATTGAAGCAAATGCACGATATTAATATTATTGAATTTGAGAAAAGGGGACGAGAAAAAACCTTTCATCTTTCCGATAAGTTTTGTTGGTGCATCCTGAGAGATGCTCTAGGACATTTTCAACACACTAAATGTCCTGAGTGCAGCAAAGTTAAGAAATAACACCAAAAAATTTAAACAAATTAAATAAGATAAAATGGAAAAAATTATTTTAAAAATACAAGGAATGCATTGCGCCAGCTGTGCTACGATTATTAACAGGGCCCTAACTAAAGTAGAGGGTGTGAAATTTGCTAACGTTAACTTTTCTACCGAGAAAGCAGCAGTAGATTATGATGCGAAGATAGTAAGTGAACAAGAAATGATTACTGCAATAAAGAGCAAAGGTTATAGTGCTTATATTGCTAAAGATACTAATCCCAAAGAAGAGGAGAGAAAACGCAAATTTGAATTATCAAAATTGAGAAACAAAGTGATTCTTAGTTTTGTTTTTGCTGTTCCAGCTTTAATTGTGAGCATGTTCTTGATGGATCTTCCGTTTAAGGAATATATCGTCTGGGCACTTGCTACCCCAGTACAATTTTACATAGGAGCTACTTTTTATCGTGGAGCTTGGGCCGCGTTAAAGAATAAAACATCCAATATGGATACTTTAATTGCTTTAGGAACTAGTGCAGCCTATTTTTACTCTGTTTATGTGGTTTTGTTCGTTCCCAAAGGAGAACAGTATTTTGAAGCAGCAGCAGTATTGATCGCTTTAGTCGTTCTAGGAAAATATCTAGAAGCGGTAGCTAAAGGAAAAACTTCTGAAGCAATTACTAAATTAATGAAACTGGGAGCCAAAACCGCTACAGTTATCAGAAACAAGAAAGAATTGCAAATTCCTATCGAAGAAGTACAGGCAGGAGAGATTATTTTAGTCAAGCCGGGAGAAAAAGTACCGGTAGATGGAATTATTGTGGAAGGATATTCTGCTCTGGATGAAAGTATGATTACTGGAGAAAGTATTCCGGTGGAAAAGAAAAAAGGAGATGCTGTAATCGGTTCTACTTTAAACAAACACGGTAGTTTCACGTTCAAAGCAACTAAAGTTGGAGCAGAAACTATTTTATCTAGGATAATTAAATTAATTGAAGAAGCGCAAACTAAAAAAGCTCCGATCCAAAGGTTTGCCGATAATGTTTCGGCTTATTTTGTACCTGTGGTTATCGTTATCTCTTTACTCACATTTATAACTTGGTACTGGATCGCTGGAGCTGCCTTTAGTTTTGCTTTGGTTACTGCCGTAGCGGTGTTAGTTATTGCTTGTCCTTGTGCTTTAGGTCTAGCCACTCCTACTGCCATTATGGTTGGAACTGGTAAGGGAGCTAAAGAAGGAATTCTGATTAAAGGAGGAGAAGCCTTAGAAACGGCTCATGAATTGAAAGCAGTAGTCTTTGATAAGACTGGCACGATTACTAAAGGTCAACCGGCAGTAACTGATATTCTTCCGAATAAGATTTCAGAAAAGGCTTTTTTAGAAATTGCTGGAAGCATCGAGAAAAGTTCCGAGCATCCTTTAGCTGAAGCTATCGTCAACAAAGCTAAGACAGAAAATATCTCTTGGAAAAAAGTAACTCATTTCAAAGCCATTCCGGGAAAAGGAATTTCCGCTAAAATTGGAACTAAAACTTACTCTTTAGGAAGCCCAAAGATGGTAAGTGTTGATTCCGTTTGGAAAAATAGAATCCAAGACCTGGAAGAACAAGGGAAGACGGTCATGGTTTTGGCTGAAGGAAAGAAAGTGCTTGGAGCCATCGCCGTAGCTGATGAAATTAAAGAAGACTCGCCAGAAGCTATCAGAAGATTAAAGAAATTAGGATTGAGAGTATACATGATTACCGGAGATAATCAAAGGACGGCTAAAGCTATCGCTAAGAAAGTAGGGATAGAACATTTCTTTGCGGAAGTACTTCCAGAACATAAAGCAAGTCATGTCAAAGAATTGCAAAAGAGAGGCAAAGTAGCCATGGTGGGAGACGGAATTAACGATGCTCCGGCTCTAGCACAAGCTGATATTGGAATTGCTATGGGTTCAGGTACAGACGTAGCCATGGAATCTGGAAGTATCGTTTTGATGAGAAATAGTTTGTTAGATATTCCCAAAGCCATTAAATTGAGCAAGATGACCATGAGTAAGATCAAGCAAAACATGTTCTGGGCTTTGTTTTACAATGTCTTAGGTATTCCCGTGGCCGCAGGAGTATTATATCCTTTCACCGGCTGGCTGCTTAGTCCCATCATTGCTGGAGGAGCCATGGCGCTGAGTTCAGTAAGTGTGGTTACTAGCTCACTCTTGCTGAAGAGAAGAAAGCTTAAATAAGTTATTAACTTTATTCCCTAAAAAAGAGGTGAAAAATGGTAAAACAAAATTTAGGAAAGCTGGATCGAATCTTCAGGTTCGTCTTAGGAATCTGGTGGCTAAGTCCTTTAGCTCCTGCTTTTAATGTAACCTGGATCAATTGGGTAATATTTGTAATCGGATGGATCGCTCTGGCAGAAAGCTTCTTAGGATGGTGCTGGCTGCATAATCTATTACATATAGGCAACAAAAATCAATAATAAAGGAGTGTGGAAAATGAGAACGATTTGGAAAGTTTTAGCTTGGGTATCGATGGGATGCGGATTAGCAACTTATTTCATAGCGTGGATAGCGATTATGATGGGAACTACTTTTTTTAGTATTCCTACCGAGTTTTGGTTTTATGACGCTATCAGTGCTGGTATCTTTGGGTTGTTTTTCCTTAAGCTTTATGGCATGAAAGGATAATCTTTATTTTTTATTTTTGTAATTACGAAAGAGATTAAGTAGATTTGGTATCATAAACACCACAAATCTTTTATAATCCCTTTTATTCTATCAATACATGAATATTTATTGGGAAGGATTGTTTTGGTATTTAATATTAATCGATTGCTTGGTATACAATGTTATGAGCTGGAGTAAAGGCAAATGGCATCAACAGCAGACACATTGGTTTACTGATTATTTTCCTTACCAGAAAGGATGGGGCATAATTTATCTTCTTTTAGTGTTATGGATTGGTTTTTTGTTGTATAGAATGCAGTTGTTGGTGTTGTGGTAGAAATTAAATTCTGAGCCGACAATGAATATATTCTTCTCCAGTATTACACCAATTAGAGTGAATGGATGTTGCTTCTGCCCCTTCTTTTTTAACGATGTGTAAAGAAGCATTTGGTCTAAAATGACCTTCTATGAAAGTGTATCCTTGTGTTTTAGCAGCATTAACTAATTCTTGAAATAAAGCTTTACCAAAACCTTTCCCTTGAAATTCGGGAAGAATAACAAAATTATAAAGATATAATGTTTTTGGATCGTGAACGATACCTTCCAGTTCAAGGTCTTGAATATCTTTTTCAGAAGGACAGAAACCGAGAACATTTCCAAGATATTTTGAACTACTAAAAGCTATTTTTGCAATAGGTTTATCTCCACTCAAAATACGAATTAATTGATTCTCATCTAATCGGATCGTTTCTGGAAAGATAGCTTCAGATCCTAAAATAGTTTGAAGATGTTGTTCATAGCTTCCAAGAGTAAGGTTTTCTAATTCCATTTAAGCTTAAAAGAGGAAATACTATTTAAACCCTTTGTTTTATTGCCATCAATAAGTAACAACTATTTCTGGGCATTCTTAAGCAACAAATTATAAAAATTCATATCAAAAAATATTACGGGTTCTTTTAATCCAAGTTCTTTACAAGCAGCAAGATAGTTCAAAATCAACTTCTTATGATCTTTAATGGTACTTAAGTAGGCATAAGTCTCTTTAAAAGTAAGCGGATCTAAAGCTTCTAGTTTAGCCACTTTAAAGTTAGATAGAAAATTATTCAAATCAGTGAATTTTATTTCCACCAAACCATTAACATAAACCTTAAGGTAAGGATGGGCTTTTCTCTTTTTTTTCAGTTTACTCAATCCAATAAAGTAACACATCAAGTAACCCAAATAATATTCTCCGGTTTCTCCGGTAGGATGAAATCTTTTCTCCAAAAAAGCTTCTGCTTCTTCTTTAGATTCCATTTGAGAAGTAGCAATTAGCATTGCTTTCAATTTTTCAATATGCTTTAAATCAAAAGGAACAGAAGTACGATTCTGCCAGTCTCTAAACACGGCTGTGCCTTCAGTTTGTAATCCGCACAATATCTCGTATATTTCGTAAAAGGAAGCTTTTAATTTTCCTTGAACAATTTTTTTAGAAAATTTGTTTTGCTGCTTTTCCTGTTTTTGGTAAAGCTCTCTAATTACTGCAGTTTGATGTTCTAACTCATGATCAATAGACTTCAACCAAAAAGCAGCATCAAAATGTTTAGTATATAACCACGGCAAGTAAATCCTGCTCAGTAACGCCGTACCATTAAAAGTTAATGAAACCAAATAACGAGAAGAACTTTCCCAATCTAATCCTCCTAAACATCCATCCACTTTCTTGTCATAAACAGTTAGGTTGATGGTTAACTTCTCTTGTGGAATTACGTTTGGATTCCTTTCTAAGATAATCAGGATCAGTTTAGATATCTGTTTTCCCACAAACTCTTGGTATTCATTAAAATCAATCTTGGGATTAATTCCCGCCTTAATCGCTTTATAGATATCGCTACGAAAGAATACTTCGTAATCGCGTAACATACGAACATAAGAACGAATATTCTTGGGAGCATCTTTGTGGCTGCGCCAAACCATCGTGTTAAATTTATGAAAGATATCTACATCCAGTTTAAACAATTCAGGGGTATAATCAGTAAAGAAAACTTTTACTGTAACTTTTTTGCCATTCAGTTCGTGTGCAAACTCCATCTCTAGTCAGCATCAAAATAATCAAACTAATAAATGTTTCTCAAACAACAAAAATATAGAAAAAAGCTGGCTTATCCCGCAATATACCAAGCCGTATCTTCTAAATCCTCAAGGTTACCCTGGACAAATTGATAACTCAAGAGGTCCTTGTAACACTTGTGAATGTTCATTCTGCGTCTTCTCCGCCTTCTGCTCCGCTGCTGGGGACAGCACTCTTGGAAATTACCAAAACGTCTCCAATCGCCTTAACTAGCTGATGAGGAACAATTACTCCTTTGGCGCTGCCTAGAACTTTGCTCAAGAAAGAATTTTTCGTAGCTTTAACTTTCCAGCCAAAGACTCGGTTAGCTTGTAGAATACACTCTTCCACATCCCCAAAATAGTCACCGCCATCGGTGAACACTCTAAGATCGTAGACCTCAGAAATCCTTTTCATTTTTAACATGATGAATCACCTCTAATATTATTACCTCATAAATTTTCCCTTAGATTTAAATACTTTTCTGTTATAGAGAATGGATATGAGCGTACATATTATCGGCACTTCCCACATTGCCCAGCAAAGTGTCAATGAGATAAAAAGGGCTTTTGCTGAGCTTAAACCGGACTTGGTAGGGGTAGAATTAGACCAAGAACGGGCCCAAGTACTGTTAAGCGGAATCAAAATCAAGGTCAGTTTAATGGATATTTCTCAAATTGGGGTAAAAGGCTATCTTTTTGCTAAAATCGGTCAAATCGTCCAGCAAAAGTTGGGCCAAAGTATTGGAGTAAGTCCGGGAACGGAGATGAAAACCGCTTTAGAACTGGCCAAGAAGGAAGGAGTCAAAATCGCTCTGATTGACCAGCCCATTAAGGTCACTTTACGCAACTTCTCTAAAGAATTGACTTGGAAAGAAAAATTTCGCTTCTTGGGGGATTTGATTGGGGGATTATTGTTCCCAAAACGAACTTTGAAAAAATCCGGATTAGGAAATTTAGATTTGAGTAAAGTTCCGGAAGGGAAAATGATTACTCTGATGATCAAACAGCTTAAGGATCGTTATCCTTCCATCTACAAGACTTTAGTGGCTGATCGTAATAAGTATATGGTCAAGCAAATTGTAAAGCTATTGCGAGATAATCCGGATAAAAAAATCTTAATCGTGGTCGGAGCAGGACACAAAGAAGGGATGGAAGAGTTGTTGTTAAAAGTGGATGTGGTTTAGGGAGTAGCCAACAAATGTTCTAACTTCGAACATCGAGTAACTAACATATCTCCATTCCATTCGAATCTTTTAATGCAATCAAATCCTTTTTCTTTTAAAACTTGCCTTTGACTTACTAATTTTCTATTTTGATCATATAATTCTAAGAATGTAACAGTTGTTTGATTATCGTTAGGATTACTTAAATAATCCTTACTAAAATTTCTTGCTTGTTCGGCTGCTGCAACTAATGCATCCATATCATTATCAACGGTTAAAATATCTTCTCGTTTTACATAATCAGGATATTTAACTCCAAAACCGGGAGAAACTCCACAATTGATTCCAAAAATTGCTTGATATACCATTATATAAAAAAAAGAAGTTTAACATTAAAAATATTACTGTGCTGAAGAATAGAAAAGAACACAAAAACGCAACAAGCTTTATAAATTACCTCCTCTTAGTGGATATCGGTAGGGGTGGTAGATAGCAGAGGGTAGCAATACTCAGGAAAGTCCGTCCACTAACTTATCGCAAGAGTAGCGCGACGATGGCTCTCAGAGAGAGAAGGGGAAAACCCTTGGCTCTGGCTCCAGCAACGACACGTCCATAACTTAGGATGAAAATGGCGAAGTTTTCAGCGATGAAAATGAGTTAATCCGTTGACGTTGGTTATGGGAACGATGAAACGGCGAATCCCCATCGGTGCAAGTTCCGTTGTGAACGCTTAGTAGAATGCTATCAAATGATCATCGACATCACTGGTTGATGTTTTGGGTCAATACAAAAGACGGCTTATTCCCCCCTACCCATTTTTTCTTAAAAAATGGAGTAAAAAACTTTAAGTGAAGAGAGATGTTCTGATGGATAAAATGAAAATACTTTTTATTGATGATATTAATAATAGTTTGATTAAGAACGTACATCATCGAGCTTTTCGGATAAATGAAAAGTTAGATTTACATCTTTATGTTCCCGTAGATTATCTCTATCGAAATGATCAAAATCATACTTTTGACGGACCAGAAGGACTAGTTAGCCTCTTGTTAAATGATAGTTATGAAGGATTGATTATCGAGCCAAATATGTTTAGAGCAGAAAAACATAGCGATGGTAAAAGAGTAGGTGATACCTTGATTGAACAGTTCAAAAAATATGCTACAGCTATTTCCAATTCCGACTTCGCAGGCAAAGTGATTCTTCTTACCTTTAATAATTACGGTCCTCTATTAGATGAAATGATAAAAACCAAATGGCCAATGTTTTGCCCCTCGGTTGGTTTGAATGATAAAAGATACATTCCTCGGGCGCTCTGGCGAGTTTATCGTTAGAAAAAGTAAAACAATTTAAAGGAAGAAGAATCACTATCTGCTTAAGTGGTAAATACTTTTAGGATAATTGCAATCTCTGATCTTGTTAAAATTAAATCGGAAGACCTACTTGCCTAGAGAACGGCTTCTTTTTCCCCCAAAAACTATATAAATAGTTCCCATTTATAGAAGTTTATGGCTGACGACAAGATTAGGATGCCTTCCGGGCAAGGGGGATTGGTACGCTATTTTGACGAATATAAATCCAAAATAGAATTCGCTCCGGGCGTAATTATTATCATGTGTCTAGTGGTCATGGCCATTGTAATCTTACTGCACTATTTTGGCGGTTCATTCTTAGGTTAAAATGTTTCCTGGCGTTAATCCTCGGCAAATGCAGCAGATGATGAAGAAGATGGGTATTCAGCAGTCCGAAATTAATGCCATTAAAGTTATTATTGAATGTGAAGATAAAGAAATTGTGATCGAAAACCCTCAAGTAACTAAAGTTAATATGATGGGTCAAGAAACCTTTCAGATTGTAGGAGAGATTATAGAAAGAAAACGTTCTACCGCTTCAGCGGTTCCAGATATTTCTGAAGAAGATATTAAAACCGTAATGGAACAAGCAGGAGTAGACAAAGCTACGGCCAAGAAAGCCCTCGAAGAAGCCGAAGGAGATTTGGCCGAAGCTATTCTGAATTTGAATAAAGAAGATTAGAATCAGGAACGTTTTTATAGATTAATTCTCTTCTAGAATAAAATGTCTTCAGATTATCACCTTGCTTGGAATAATGCGATCCAACAGCAACGTATCGCTGCCCATCTGCTGGAAGTTACTTTTCCCCTTTCTAAAGATCCCAAACTGCTGTTAGGAGTAATCTATAATCTCTGCGGAGCGTTAGAATATGCTTTAGATGCTCTCCTTCTTTCGGAAGGGATTACGGCAGGAGAAGGTTTTCAAAGCAAACTTACTGCGTTAAAGATAAAATCCAGCCAAGGAAGCAAAATCACGTTAGAAGATATCAAATTCATGCATTGGCTGCAAGAGATTAAAGTCAAGCATAAGCAATCACCAATGGAATTTCAAAGAGGCAAAAATTTGGTGATTTGCAGTGCCGAATATCAAATGCAAGTACTTTCCGTTCTAGAAATCAAGAAGTACCTTAAACAAAGCGAAGAACTGTTGCAACGTTTAAATGGCGTTATTAATCGAAAGTAATAAAAAGAAATCTATATTTCATATACCCTTACACTATTAGCTACCATGGATGAATACCTTTTAGAAGCGCGCGAAGAGTTAAAGCGCCTGGAACACATTATTTACGTCAGTTTAAAATATACCCGAACCACGGATGTAATTATTAACGCTTTAACCCGTTTAATAAGCGTTTTTGATCTGATTATTGAAGCTTATCTAGAAAAAGCTAAAGAGGAAGGAAAAATTACTACTCTTCCAAAGAGCCCGGCTCTTCGTGGGACCATATTAGGAAAGTTATATGGGGAAGACCCAGAACTGCAAAAGTATTTGGAATTTTATTCTTTTTTGAAAATCATCCTAAAATCTTCTTATAATAAACGCGAAGAATATCGCCGCCACGTTACCGTAATTGTAGAATTAGATCAGTGCACGGCTTTCGTAGACATCGATTGCCTAATTAACTATGAAAGATTTGTACGCAATTTCTTGAAATGTGCTTACCGCCAGATAGAAGGAAGGAAGGACGAGGATTAATCAAAGATAACTTCTTTCCAGGGATAATTTTTATCTTTTCTTCTTAGGCAATCCTCTATTAACTTCCTTGCTAGATATTTCACTGGAAAACTTATCTTCAAACTTAGTTAAAACATCCATCCTAAGAATATAAGTATCAGCATGTTGAGCATAAGCAATCCAACCTTCCATAAAATCATAGAGTTCATCGTAATCTATTTGCTTATTTTCAAAAAGACTTATGTTTTCCTTAAGCGTTCTTTGAAATTTCCGACGGTTTCTCCTTTTGATTAATCGGTAATGTGAAAATACCTTGAATCCCAGAAAGTCAACGCCATTCTCTAAGGAAATAATTCTTGACTTATCTGGATGCAGTTCTAAAGCAAGATGTTCGTAAAGAAAAGAATCAATCTTGTTTTTCCATTCTTCCAAAAGAATTTTAGATGGATGTAATATCACAAAATCATCCACATAACGCAGATAATACTTTGCTTTCAATTGGTGTTTAACAAATTGATCTAACTCATTAAGATAGACATTAGCAAAGAATTGACTGGTTAAATTACCTAAAGGCATTCCCTTTTCAGAAGAATGATTTTTAAGAATCTTCTTAATCAACCAAACTATTCTTGCATCTTTAATCTTAGATTTAAGTATCTTAAGCAAGGTGTCATGATTTACAGTTTCAAAATAATGCCGGATATCTGCTTTCAAGACGTAAGCGGGAAAAGCATAGTTTTTGGTTATCTCTTTAGAAAAATGTTCAAATCGTTTTATGGCTTTAAAGGCTCCTTTACCAATGCGGTTTGCATAAGAATCGCAAATAAAGCTTTTCTCAAACAGGGGTTCGATAACGTTGCATAAAGCATGATGAATAACTCGGTCTCGAAAATGAGCTTTGCTAATCTTCCGAGTTTTAGGGTCACGAAGAATGAAAGTCTCTAATGGACGTGGCTGATAAGAATGAAATAATAATTGCTGTGTTGCATAAATAATCAATCGTTCACAATAATTACATAGGCTCTTTTGCCTATGTACTTTTTTGGTGCATCCAGTTTTCCAGAGTTCCCAAATTGAGTGATTACTTTTTCATACACTACATTGACCTTTTCTTTAATGATCATGTCTCCTGATAATAATTTAATTTGTCTCATGGATTTAGGATATCCATGGATATATTTAAATATTTGTATACTCTAGTATATAGATTATGGCAAAAAACAAAAGATGGGGAGACACATACATAGACCGGCGTAATTGGCCAGTTTATAGCGAACAGCTTGTAAAGCGAGGAGAATATCTCCTCGATACTGATTTTGTATCCAATTGGGATAAAGAGCTTTCCAACATGAATGCTGGAAAGCACGGAGCACCTTACCAATTTCCAAATACGCTTATCGAACTACAAGCAGTTTGGCATGCGAAAATGATACCTTGTCGCATGATTGAAGGAATTACTAGGAAATTGGCAGACCTTGAGAAGGTTCCCAATTTCAACGATTTTTCTACAATTAATCGACGTATAAACAAGCTATCCTGTCAGCTAGCAATTCCTGCGTCAGACAACTTAACCCTATTTAGTGATGGTACAAGTTTGCAAGCAGTAGAAGGTGGAGAATACCTTCGTGAAAAATACGGAAAAAAGAATCGTCGTTGGATTCAAGTTGTAATCCTCGGCGATCCTAAAAGCAAAGAACCAGTAAGTTATGAAGTGAATCTAATTCAAGATTCTGAATTGGCTTCAACAAAAAGACAGCTTGTTGAATTGAAAAAAAATAAGATAAACATTGTAGCTGTTGGTGGAGATGGTTCTTATGATGAAATCGCTTTCTGGAACCAACTGGTTTATAATCGGATTGAACCGATTATAAAACCAGATAGAAATGCAATAATCCCTTCTGGAAGTAGAGAAAGAGACAAAAATACAGAAGAACGGAATGTACTTGGTTATGATCTTTGGGCAAGAGAACATGGATATGGGTATCGTTGGCCAGCAACGGAAGGGATATTTAGCGCAGTAAAACGTATATTTGGAGAAGAAGTTCATGCTAAGACCGAGTTAGGTATGCTTCAAGAAGCCAAAATTAAGTTTTGGGCGTATCAAAAGATTAAACTTTATGGAGAAGCATAGCGGAAGCTATGCTTCAATTATGCAACACAGCAAATAATAATTCTGTTCTTAACAAAAATAGATTATCAAACAAGTGGTCTTCAAATTCAATCACATACAACTTTAAGGTTTTATGTTTTCTTGCTCTTTTGAAAGCCAGTTCTAAATTCTTCTTGGAGCAAAGCTGCTCCCACAGGTCATCAGTCAAAATGAAAGTCTCAGCACGCTGGGCTATTCCACGGACGCGGTTATTGTTATTGATGTTACGATCATTCGCGTTGAAATTGGAATTGTTGTTGAAATTATTCAGCCACGAAGCCCGCCTCACGAATAGCTCTTATTGCTTTGGAAGTGCTCTCTTCCATCACACACCATGGCTTCATTTCTGTCGCCATTGTAATTTATCAAACTGGAACTTGTTCAATTTGAAGGTTTCATAACCGAGTCGCCTCAGCCCTAGCAAAAGAGCGTGTAGTCCAGCCTACTCCATACGAAGCTGCTGAGACAACTAAAAGAAGAAAAAAGAAGTATAAAAAGTTTACTGAGCTTTTCCAGCCAAATATCTGGTTAAAATACATGACAAACCGGCAGCAGTTTTATCATCTAAAGCACTTACTGCAGCATCAGGACTACCTAAGATTCTAGCGTAACAATTGCCCAAAGTCATTTCCTGTGGAGCTATTGGAACACTTGGAGTCTCGGACGCGTCGCCTGCGGCGACTACCTCACGACGTACCCCACGGACGCGGGAATCGTAATAGATAGTACGAACAACCGCGTTGAAACAGGAATAGTAGTTGAAATAATACAGCCACGAAGCCCGCCCAATAGCGTCTTTCTTGGCATTAGCCTTAACATAATCTGGAGCTAAAACGTAAATTTTAGTTTCAGCAATTCTCTGCGGAGAAGTTCTCAATTTAGCCATATTAGCATCATAATCTGCTTCAGTTGGTCCGAATACTCTCTTCAATAATTTTTGCTGTTCAGGATTGTAATCTCCGATATCTTTGGAAGTATCAACAGCCAAATAACGCCATTCTTTCTCTTTACCAGATAATTCTAATTTGGTTAAGTCAATAGTGACGGTATCATTTGCAGCTTTTACAGCAGCAAAATCTTCGGGAGTAACAAAATAATTTTCTTGAGTGGTTAATTGTATGAAAGCATCATCTATATTATTTAAAACTGGATTAACAGCTTTTCTAGTAATTCTTAAAGTAGGAGTTCCGTTATACATAGAATAAACTTCTCCATCAGCAGTGTAGAACCATAGGTCTCTTAAACTTGCGTCGTCTCGGCGTTCTCGCATTAATTCGTCAACGTGTTTTAAAGTGCCAGGAACTGCTTGCTTGTAAGCATCTCTTAAATTTCCATCAATATTCTCAATTTTTTGTTCTAAAGCCATGTTGTGCCTCCGTAAATATAAGTTTTAAGGGTAAAATAGACTTTAACTTATAAATCTTTCGGTTATTTAATCACTGCGAAGTAACAAACCAATTTTTCGCTCATGTCCTATGAGACATAAAAATCAACAAAGATTGATTTTTAATTCGAAAAACGGGGTGAAGTGCGGCCCATTCGTTTGACAAGGAAGAAATCCTTCGCAAGATAGAAACCTTGGCTTGAAGTTTTCCACAGCTATCTGAGCCACGAAAAGATTAAATACTGATTTCTTCTTTTACCGCTTATGACCCGCTTTATTGCTTTAGTTTCTGGAAAAGGGGGAGTAGGAAAGACTACCACTACCTTGAATTTGGGACACGCCTTGCACAAGATGGGCCGTTCTACCCTCCTTCTGGATGCTAACTTGGCCACTCCCAACTTAGGACTGCAGTTAGGACTGCTGAATCCAAAGGGTACCTTAAATAAATTTCTGTGCAAAGAAAAAGGTATCGGGATGCAAGATATTATGTATAAACATGAAAGTGGAATCACTTTAATTCCCTCTTCTCTTAATTTTATGGACTTTCAGAAAACTAATCCTCAGAAATTAACCGAGATATTTGAACATTTAGATAACCTAAGCGAATTTGTATTGGTGGATGCGCCCAGCGGTTTAGGATACGACTTAAATCAAATCCTTAAAAACACTGATGAGGTCTTGGTGATAGTGCAACCCACACTAAGTTCAGTAATGGATGCTTTAAAAACAATTCAATTAGCCCAGGCACATAATAATACCATAGGTGGAATCATCTTAAACATGGTCCATTTTCGCGGTTGGAATGAAATGAAGAAAGAGGAGATAGAAAATATTTTGGGGTTTCCGATTTTAGCTAATATAAAATATGACAAAAAGTTCCGCAAGTCCTTATTAGAACAAGCACCCGTACATTACCTCTTTCCTCGTTCTAATATTGCTAAAGAGTATCGTAAAGTGGCTCGACATCTTTGTTTAATGTCGGACGTGGAGAGAGAAACATGAGCCGGGAGCGGCTGCTGAGGAAAGGCTGGCCGGAAGCGGAAGTAAGAAGAGTAGAGGCGGCATTAAAAGGTTCCGAAAAGGAAAACATTTTTTTCTCCCGAATTGCTTTCTGGACGGCACTAATCGTGATAGTTATTGCTAATCTGATTGTTTCTTTAGTTTTAATCCCCTTTCTAGTTTTCTTGAAGAGTTGGGCCCTTTATTCCATAGTAGCCGTATTAGGAATACTGGTCGGTTTCGTATATAATTTTTTAATTACAGACATCCAACACTTAAGGTGGCATCACCATCTGTTGGGAGGAATAATCTTGCCTATCATCGCTTTGGTCAATATGATTATAGTAGTTTTAGTCTCTAATCGTTACGTAGAAAAGTCTCTTTTAACGCAGGATAACAGTCCCTGGTTGATTGGAGGAATTTTTGCTGTAGCTTTTATCTTGCCTGCGGCGATAGATTGGATTATTAGTAAATAAGATGGTTTATGCAGTAGTAATTTTTCTACAAGGGAATAGGAAAATTGAAGATATTCGAAAAAAGTATGATCCACGATACAAAAATATTCCCGCGCATATCACCTTGGTTTTTCCTTTTTCCGAAGGAAATATCTCAAGGATAAAACTAATTGACCATATTCAGAAAATAAGTAAAAAAACTAATCCCTTTTCAGTAAAAACGGGAGAAATCATCATTGCAAGTGACCACGCCTTATTATTAGTAGTAACAAAAGGAAAAAAAGAGATTACTAAGCTTCATGACCGGTTATATTCTGATTTTCTAAGTGAACAATTGAACCAAAAGTTCAAATATATACCTCATATTACTTTGGGACTTTTTTCTAATCGAAAAGAAGCTCAAAAAATACAAAGAAAAATGGTTATTGAAAAGATTAAGTTTAAAGTAAAAAACATTAATCTCCTACAATTAAATACTAACAAACAATTTATTCAAACTGGAATTTCGAAAATAATCTGGTCAAAAGATATTTTTCTTAACTTCCCATCCCGATCAAGACAATCCCTAAAATAATCCCTACTAAGACCAGATACTTCCATTTATTCATCTTCTCCTTAAGGAATTTTACTGAAAAAACTACCGTCCAGATATAAGAAGTAGAAACTAAGGGGTAAACTACACTCAACTGTTCCCTCTTTAAGGCTAGGATATAAAAAACAGAAGATAGCCCATATAAAAACAGCCCGCTCCAGAAAAGAGAAGAAAACAACATTTTCTTAAAAGCATATTTATCCGCTGCTTTCTTCAGCAATAATGCTCCAATTCCCCCAATAAAAGTAGCAATCAATACTAATAAAACTGCTAATAGATTGATCATGCTGCCACCGTCTTTCCTTCCTGTTCCACTCCTATTTTCTCTTTTTTAGAACTTCCATACCCCAAAAGGCAAACCGAGAGGATAATAATAATTACCCCTAACCATTTCCACCAATTCATCACATCAGAAAATAAATATAGAGATAACAAGATTACCCAGACATAACTCGCGGCAATAAAAGGATAAACCAAGCTCAACTCTCCGTACTTAAAAGCTAGCAACATAAATATTGCCCCTAAGCCATAAGAAATAAACCCGAAAATAAAAGGAACATTGATCAGGGTCCATAAATTGGTGAATTCTATCTGAGCTAACCCCAATTTCCACAACACTTGCCCTACAGAAGTAAAAATGGTGCAAATAATTGCCAACCAGATTGCTTTGCGATTATTGTAAGCCATTTATTTTATCTAGACCTCTTTTGAATAAAATTTAACTATTTACTCTTCCTTTTTCAACAAGATTTCAGCTACGGCAGCATAAGCTGGCCGAGCTACCAGCACCCCAAAGGATATTCCGACGATGGTAGTAAAGGCAAATCCTTTCAACATTCCTGCTCCGGCAAACCATAAGGGAATCATGGAAGCTACCGCCGTTAAGTACGCTCCCATAATGATATACAAAGCATTTTTAATACGTACTTTCCAATCCGTAGCGGTTACTTCTCCCCGTACCGTTTCATCGGTAATAACTACTAAATGATCCACTGCCGTACCAATAACTATCAAAATACCGGCAATAGCCGCTAAATCTAAATTCCATCCTACTAAAGCGGCAAAACCTAACACTAACATGATTTCAGAAACAATAGTTAAAACTAAAGGAACTACTATGCGCGGTTTTCTATATCTAATCGTAACTACAATACTAACCACAATAATTGCTAGTAACCCTACGAAGAGAATATTATTTAAAAATTCCTTACCTAAAGAAGGAGAGATGGTGTCCATCTTTACGATTTCCAACTTTACGGGCAGGCTTCCGGTAATGATGATAGTTTGCAAACGTTTCATATTCTGCAAGGTAGTAGCCATAGCTTGCTGCTGGTTAAGCCCGGAACCAGAACCAGAAATTTGAATATCAGTTGTTGCTCTTCCTTTCAATTCTGCTCCAATCTTCAAACGATCCACTTCCTTATCATCTAAAAATAAAACAATATCGTCGCTCAAATAATTTTCTCCACTCTGCTCTCCACTAACTACCGATAGCTTGTTAGTTAAGGCAGCTTGTCGTTCTGCCGCTTCCTGACTTAAGCTAATGCTAAAGAAAAAACTGCAAGCGGATCCTCCTTGCACCGCAAAGCAGCCTCTATTTGGATCGATTCCAGAACATTGCGCACTTCTACAAACATAAGTAATATCTTTCTTTCCGCCAAAGAAAACCGTCTCGTTTCCGATCTTCGCTTCAAATTTTCCTTGCTTGCTTAATAAATCTCGAACTTCATCTTCAGTTACTCCGGCAATTTCGATCAGAATATATTCTTCTCCGGCTAAATCAGAAGCAGTTCTGACTGTAACATCGCTTAAACCATAAACATTTAATCTTTCCTTTAAAGTATCAACGGTAGTAGAAAGATCTTCCGTGCTTACCGCTTCGGCGGGTTTAAGTAAAACTCGGGTTCCCCCTTCTAATTCTAATCCTTTACGCAAATTGCTGGTGGGGGCATCATAAACTTTCAATCCTAAATCAATAGTCCCTTCTGAAGCTAATTCCTTAGTAACTAAAGTATAAGATTTCTTATTCGTTTCAACTCTAACACTTCGATTTAAATCTAACTTATTTATAGAAGAATAATAATCTAGAGTAGAAACTATCTTTTCCCCATTAATAGAAATAATCTTTTCTTTAGCAAGAGGAGTAAGCTTAGAGGTCGGACTTTGCATTCCCGCTTCAGAAGCAGAAGAGTTAGTAGAAACACTTCGGATAGCTACTCCTTCATCCCAAAAATGAGGAACGATTCCGCCGTTGATAGAAAAATAAGCAAAAACTACAAAGATTAATAATAAAACCACTCTCCAGTTGGTGAATATTTTTTTCCAGTGAATCATTTTATCCCGTTTAATTTTGTTTTGAATTATGCTTTTTTTCTAAATACCATCTTAGTATAGATACATTTTGAATCCAAGTCATAACCATATCCACAAACATTCCGATTAAGACGATTAACATAATTTGACGGATAGTTTCGCTTTGCACAAAGATAAATGCT
>JBBSWE010000186.1:0-2532 GCA_038046445.1 Nanobdellota archaeon
TTTCTATACTCCAGAATACAATTAAAATGCTTCAGAATAGTGAAGTATTACGTAATAAAAGAACACATATGTTTTCAATTAACTTCGCATCTCTCTTGCCGTTTGACACATTTCTTTGATTCCGTTATCTAAACTGGTTTTAGGTTTCCAGCCGGTCAACTTTTCTAACTTGTCGCAATTGGACCAGAAATCAACTACTTTTTCGGGTAAATCTGTGCGCAAAGGATAATCTTGACCAAAAAATAATCCTACTTTTTGCACTATTTCCTGCACTTGAGTTGATTTCCCGGAACCAATATTGTAAATTCCATTGATGTGGACAGCAGAATTTTCAGAATAATATTCTACAAAAGAATACAAGGCATCTGCAACATCGCTGACGTAAACAAAATCCTGTTTATAAAAAGGGGTTTTAACTTCCGGCTGTTTTCCTGCTATCACGCTACTGATAATGCTGGGAATCAATGATTTCTCCCGCTGACGAGGCCCATACACGTAAAATAATCTTGGCCAGATAAAATCGCATCCTTTCTCTTTGGCAAGATCCTGGCCAATAATTCGCAAAGCCGTCCTTGCTGCAGACAATGAATCTCGAGGCATTGCTGGAGATTCTTCATCGAGCTCTCCTTGTAATATACCGTTGCTGGTACCGTACTCAAAGCAGCTGCCGGTACTAATAACTGCTCGAGCTTCAGTCTCAACGGCGAGGCTAAATATTTTCAGCCCGTTTTCTAAATTAAGTTTACTCATTTTCGGTCCATACTCAGGAATTCCTTCCCAAGCTAGATGATAAACCAATTCTGGATTAAAATTAATAACTTCAGAACGATATTTTTCAACAGTATTAATATCACTTTGCACATAATGTATCCGTTCTACCGCTTCAGAACCCCAAAGCTGTTTTAAAAAAGAAAGATCTTTTCTGGTTAAAATCATTAATTCATGGTTTTGTTCCAATAATATTTTAACCAAATGGAATCCAATAAATCCTGTTCCTCCAGTAATAAAGATTCTCATTGTCTTAATTTCAACAGATTATGGTTTGCTATAATCTACTAAAATACCCCCCCCACTTTTATTTAAGAAATCTTTAAAGCTTTGAGCATTCTCATCACGCTGAGAGATTACTGAAGGGGTCTGTATTGGCCACTTGATTCCTAAATCTGGATCATTCCACTTAATATTATCTTCATTCTTTTGAGCATAGTAATTGTCCACTTTGTAATATAAATGGACATTATCGGTAAGAGTGCACATACCCCCAACGAATCCTCGAGAAACATAAACCATATTTTTCTTTTCTCCGGATAAGACAATACTCCCCCATTTGCCCAAAGTAGGAGAACCTTTCCTTAAATCGACATAGACCAAGAAAATTTCTCCTGTAATAACACGTAGCAGTTTAGTTTCAGAATCTGGTGCATATTGAAAATGCAGTCCTCGGACATTTCCTTTTATTTTTGATAAAGAATGATTTTCATGCACCCAATTACGGTGTAGCCCTTGCTCTCGGAAAATATGATCATCATAAGCACGCATGAAGAAGCCCCGCTCATCTTCTCTTGGCTCTAATTGAATCTCATAAACTCCTTTAATTATTTGTTCTGTAAATTTCATAGTTTAGCTCCATATCTTTAAACGATAATCTGCTTGAAACAACATTTATAAAAGTTACGTAACTCTAACCCCTCACTTGATAAATTTTTCACTTTTGGGAGGGCATTTTATGGGATAATGTCTGATGAACCATTTAATTCTATTGAAATCGTGGTTTTCTTTAAGCAGTTTTCTTAGATGATACATCCTTCTAATGTCAAAATTAAGCCATTTTCCCAGAATGTAGGCTTTCGCAAAGAAATAATACCACCAATTCTTTCTGACTATCCCTTTCATAAAAACAATGAATTTTTTTGATTGTTGTTTCCCGAAAAACATATTCATATGCTTATCCACAATCTTCTCTGCTTCCACCAAACTCAAGTTTGAAATTTGGGCTAAGTCTCTGACCAGCGGCTTTTTAAAATTATTATATCTCTCAGTAAATGAACCCTCTTCTTTATACTGCTGAATCAAATTTACTTGAGGCTCCTCACGCTGGAAATCTATAGTCTTATCCCGTGCAGTAAAAAAACAATCTAGCCTCTTCACTTTGCCAGTTACAACAGTGAGAAAAGACGGCAAGAATTCACCAAAAGGATATTCTAAAGAATTATTCTCATAAGCTTGACGGAAAATATATTGTAAAAAGTTTGTTCTATAAACTGCATATAATATTGGCTGGTAACCTCGTGCAAGATTTTCAAAACGCTTAGCGGCATCCTCTTGCTCAAAAGAGGTCCAGACGTCTCCGTGTTTCCAGTGAAAAGTAGTAATCCCAAAAAATGAGGGGTTGACAAAGTATAATTCCTTTCCTTCCACTGCGCTATAACTAGATTCTTCTTCCAGCATTTTTAATGCTTTAACTAAGCTATTTATGCTTATAAAATCATCATCCGCACACAACATACAATATTTGGTCTTTGCTTTCAGCAT
>JBBSWE010000187.1:0-4309 GCA_038046445.1 Nanobdellota archaeon
ATAAATATTTATGTAGTCTAGAATATAGATCTAAGAAAATCAGCTATGCACATACATTCAAAGGGACTTAAAAAGTAAGATAATCCAAACGTAACTGGAATTAATCCAAATTGAAGTGGTGAGAATCCGTCAATAACCGTTTCAGTTATTTCTCCAGTAAGATTATCTCGTACAATACGATGGAAAGATTCTCTTATACCAAATAATGTTGAACGCTTGTTTTGACCAAAGACGTAAACCTCATGGTCTTTTACTGCTACGCAAGTAATTGGATCAAGTCTATCTTCAATAGTTTGCGGATAATTCATTGTTTAAAGTTTGATTACCTAAGTTAATAAAGACTATTGTACTGAATTACAATTATTATAGATATCGGAAGATTTTCTAAATCTCATCTATAAAAGGAATAACCTTTATAAAAGAGTTAGCGTTTCTATATTTTAATTGTGGACGTGCCAGAGCGGTCAAATGGGATAGGCTTAGGTTAGCCATCCGTTGGTGTAATGAGCCAGATTGGCGATGACTACGAGACACCTATTGGGTTAGTCCCTTCGCAGGTTCGAATGTTAAACAGGTTTAACACACCGGGAAACTTGTTTACCGAGTGTCCTGCCGTCCACACTCATTTTTATTTGTGGGTTTTGTAAGCTTCTTGCATACATCCTACATATTGATCGTCACCAGGAAAACTACATCTTCCATTCATTCTTCCTCCGTCCCAGCAACAAACATCGATAGATTTTCCTACGGGAAGAGGATTGTCTGCAGAACGATAATTTGGAGAAGCGAGGGCTCCACAATCCCCGTACATATGTTTGCCATCAAACACTACTCGGTTACAAGGTCTACTTTCTCCGGTGATATATTCTATATTAAACAGCACTCTTTTTTCTCTGTCATTAATTCGGCGTTCTTGTAATTGCGTGATTTTTCCACGGGTAACTTCATACTGTTGAGAGGGGTTATGTCCCACCAGACTCATTCCAGATACTCCTAAGGTTGCTAAAGTTGCTCCGGCCAATAAAATTTTTACGATGGTATTCATTTTAATCACCTGTTTTGTTTTTAGTTATTGTTTGTTTTACTCTTTATTTCTCCTAACAAGTAGTAACTAAACTAAGTATTTAAAGATTTGTTGGTTAAAAAAACCGACAGATTTAATAATCCCGTTTAATTTAATCTTAAGATGGTAGAAATAAGCGTGGAAGAAGCCTTAGAAAGTTATGGTTTTTCTTCCAAGGAGGTTAAGGTGTATTTGGCTTGTTTGGAATTAGGTACAACTACGGCTAATGATATTGCTAACAAAGCTGATGTCAATCGCTCTACCACTTACGACCTATTGAAATCATTTTTGGAGCGAGGTATTGCTTCAAAAGTTACTAAGAACAAGGCTACTCATTTTGAAGTAGTCGGCTCAGAACGATTGCTTGCTCTTTTAGATGAAAAAAAAAGTAAAATCTTGTCTGTTTCAAATCAGTTGAAACTTCTTCAACAATCTACGGTAACTAAACCTCTGGTAGAACTATTTGAGGGGGGAGAAGGGGTAAAAACTATTTTACAAGATATTGTACTCACAAAAAACCCACTCTGTTCTATTTCTACTTCTAAGATTTTTGAAATGATGGTTTATTATTTTCCCCAGTACATCAAAAATAGAAAAGACGCCAATATTCATGCTCAAGTAATTCAAGAAGCTTCTTCTCAGACTGAAGAGCTAAAGAAGAAAGACAAAGAAGAGAAACGAGAAACTCGTTCCATTAAGAATTTCAATCTCAGTTCAACCATCTTCATTTATGGTGATAAAGTGGCCATCATCAAGCTGGTAAAGAACGAACTAATCAGCGTCTTGATCTCTGATTCCGTTTTGGCAGAAGATCATCGAAAGATCTTTGAGAGATTGTGGAAAGAAGCGAAATGATGTCTTCCCTAGCAGTAGAATTTAAATATCTCTTTAATTTACTCTTCTTATGATAACCACCACAAGCGAGCATTTGATTCTCCGTGAGCCAAAGATTTCTGAGCTGAAAGAATTGGTTCCGGTCTATCAGGAAGCGTTTACCAAACACCATATTTTCCGGCGAGAGCCTAAAGAAATACTTAAATATTTAGAATATTGTTTTGAAAAGCAGGCCAAATCTGAGGGTGGTTTTATAGTGGCCATTCTCAATAAAAAGATAGTAGGGGGAATTTTAGTCAAAAGAGAAGCAGAGGATTTGCATGGGCACCATACTCTCTGGAAGTTTAATCATTTAGGGGTGGCTAAGAACATCCGTGGGAAAGGCATCGGCGTAGCCCTGATGAAGGCTGCAGAAGATAAAATCAGAAAGATGATTACTGATCAAAAAATTAAAACTGCTAAGATTGAAATCAATGTTTCTGAGAATGAAAAATCAATTATTTCTTTTTATAAAAAATTTGGATTTTCGATAGAAGGAGAATTGGCCAGCCATTATCGCTGGAAAGAGAGGGTCTATGTCTTAGGCAAGGAAATTGGTTCTTATTTCTAACCCATTCCATCATCAATCTCTTTAGCGATCTTCTTCATATCCTGAAAGACTGTTTCCATATCACGATGAATCTGTTCAATTAACTTTTCAATATTGCCTTCTCGAAGAAGATATCCTTCTTTTTCTTTAACCACAATGCCGGAATCCATCAAACGATGCAAATGATGCACGGCTGTGCCTCTGGTTAGGCTTAGTTTATGGGCTATTTCATCCGAAGATTGAGGTTTAGGATTTTTGACTAAAGTAATAAAGACGCGGAAGCAGCTGGAATCTTTATCTCGCTCATTAAATAATCCGAGAGAAGTACCTATCCATTGCAGTTCATCATTGATATTACTGCGTCCAGTCCTTCTTACTTTAACGATAGTGAGGCGAGTGCTCATGGTTTATAGCAATTCTTTGGTTTATTTAAACATTTCTGGAGAAGATGTGCTTTACGCCGTGCTCCAGTATACACTTTCACTCTTCTTCGGACAGAACCCAGTTTTCAGGCTTTGTAGAATTGCTCGCCAATATGGCCAGTGAGGAGCGGCAGTAATTCACAATATAAAGCAACGACTTTATCTGTGCACAGGTGAAATCGTTGTTTCACCTTGTGCGTGAGAGTTCTAGCTTCCCGCTTAATCGATAATTTATTGTTTGATAGAGCGGGTCCGAACGAGAGCAATTCTACAGAGCCCAGTTTTCAAAAAGATATATATATTAGTAACTATATTTCTCTATTTTTGAGGGATTATGAAAAAACTAATCGTACCGCTCTGTATCTTACTAAACTTATTATTAGTTCTAGGTGCATCCTGGCCCGCAGATTCTGGAGTGTCGATTCATCAGAACTTGCCTTCCTCTGGCTATGAACCAAGTGGCATCGTTTGGCATCCTTATTATAACGCTTTATTTGTAGTAAATGATAAAGGAACTTTAAGTAAGATGAATCCCGATGGTACGGGAGTCACTTCTTGGACCGTGGCTGGGGATCTAGAAGGTTTGGCAGTAGCTGATCCTACTTCAAAATATATTTACATCGTAGTAGAGTATCCTTATAAAATAATCCAATTTAATCCCGAATCTGGAAGCATCTCTAAATCCATCGATTTAACTGAAGTTATCTCTGCCACTGTTACCACCAATCTCGGTATTGAAGGAATGACTTACGTTCCTAAGGGAGATCATCCTTATTCCATCAATAATGGACTATTTTATTTTGGGGTGCAAGAAAATGGTAAAATTTACGTTTTAAATGTGAACTTTACTGCGGGAACTGCTGCTTTAGTAGACTCTTTTACTCCTGTTTCGGGTAGGGGAGATATTTCCGATTTATATTTTAGTCCGGAAACTAAGACCTTGTACATTTTGTATGATGGAGCAAATCTTTTAAGAGAAATTAAAACGGATAAAACTTATCTGGTCGAATATACTGTTCCGGGTACGGAGCAAGAAGGAGTGTATGTTTCCTCCGGCTGCCCCAATACTAAAACCACTATTTTTATTGCTGAAGATAAACCAATCAAGTTAATGAAATATAAGAATTATCCGATTGTTTGTCCCGTGATGCCGCCAGGAGATAGCGATGGTGATGGAGTGCCGGATGCTAATGATAAATGTCCTGGTTTTGACGATAAATTAGACTTGGATGCTGATGGAATTCCGAATGGCTGCGATACAATTGATAACCGAGATTCTGATGGTGATGGGGTAATTAATTCTAATGATAAATGTCCCGGATTCGATGATAAATTAGATTTGGATACTGATGGAATTCCGAATGGCTGCGATACAATTGATAACCGAGATTCTGATGGTGA
>JBBSWE010000188.1:0-2038 GCA_038046445.1 Nanobdellota archaeon
CTGAGGTAATATGGTGATTAGTAAAGAAAGTGTGAACAGATTATCAAATTAAACACTGAAAAGAAGCTGATGCAGACAAATAAACTTTAAATACTCCAAGACTTTACTTAGCCTTATGCAAAAGAGGATCGGATTATACTTATTGATGGGATTGTTATTAGTTTCTTTTGCTAGCGCTACAATATTCGATGACTTAGACGATTTTAAGAATAATTTAGGCATTGACGAACCTCTGCTGATTGTGTTGATTAGGGTAGCCATTCTGGTGTTAGTTTCTGTTCTACTTTTCGAAGTTTTATCTCATGTGGGATTATCACAACACACCGCCGGAATAGTTTCATTTATACTTGCCCTAATCAGTGTGGTCTTAATTCCTAGCGCTATTCTGATTGGAATCGCTTCCACTTACAGCGTTATTGTTACGTTGTTGTTTATTCTCATTCCGATTGGAGTATTAATGTTTTTAGTTTATGTAGTTATTCCAGGAGACCGTCCGATCTGGAGAGTGGTACGCATCATTTTAATCGTAGTAGTTATCGTGTTATTGTTTATGTTCAAAAGTTGGGTGATGAATAACTTATGATTGATCCAAACTCTTCCGCCGCTGTAACCACTTTAATCAAATCTATGGTAGAAAATTATTTCTGGATAGTTATAGTTCTAGCTTTCATATTGCTTTTCGTAGAAATAGGGGGATTATACAAATTCTGGCATGATGAACGTTCTGCTGGAAAGATCGAAGAGAAGATGGAAAAAGAAGGAGTCTCAGAAAAGAAAGCAGAAGAAGAAGAAAAAGAGGAAGAGAAAACTAGAAAGAAAGATAAAAAAGTGTTCCAGTTTGCGATAGAAGAATTTACTTTCTTGAGAAAATTACAGAAAGAAGTTAACGATGCTGCTGCTGGAAAAGATTTGTTAGACAAAGCGGGAAAGAAATTAAGAGATTTAAAGAAAGAAGAAAGATTAGAAAAGCGGATGAACAGAAGAATTAAAGCGTTAGAGACGGAAGGTAAAAGATTAGCCTCTGAAGAACCGTCGATGAAAGGGAAGGTGGAAGAGATATTATTAGAAATTGATAAAAATCATAAAGGATTATTAGGATTAATGGCGGAAGGAGGAGAGTTTGAAAAGATTTTAGATAAAAGAGTGGATGCCTCTATGACTAAAGAACAGAAGAAACTAAAATTGCTGGCTATCTTACAGCAGGCTATCCATTACGACGAAGAGATTATTGCCGCAACCAAGAAGCTGGGTGCATTGACTAAATAAAAATTATTTTATTGCTTCTCTTTGTACTTCTCTTAATTCTTGATAGCGTAAATAATCAGTCATATCAAAAGGATATTCTTTTTTAGTGCATCCCAAACACACTTGAGAAGAATCAAGATGCATCGCTTCTAACGCTTTTTCTAAAAGAAGGAAATTCAAAGTGGTTGCTCCGATAAAATCGCGAGCTTGTTCTAAGGTTCTTCCGGTCATCAACAACTCATCTTCATTAGCAATATCTATTCCTCCTGGACAAATTCCAATGTAAGGAGGAAAGGTAGAAAAGAAATGCACTTCTTTTGCTCCTAAAGAATATAACACTTCAACTACGGCCTTAGAATTGTTTCCTCTAACTACAGAATCATCAACTACACCCACCCGATTTCCTCGAATAGCTTCCAAGTCATAAGAGAATTTGGCCAAGGCCCGATTAAATCTATCATGGGCATCATTGCCAAGAAAAATTCTTTCGGAAGCTTCCGCTTCTATTCCCCCATAAGGTTTGTCCCAAACCAAAGACATAGCCATCGCCGCTTGAATCGGAGTTCGGGGAACGGCCATAATATTATCTACCCTATCTTTTAAATCCGAAAAATTATGGGCTAGAGCTCGACCTAATTGTTGTCGATAATAATCAATAGTTCTTCCTCGAGAGACAGAATTGGCCCGAGAAAAATACACTTCATCAAACCAACAGTGTTTTGCTCCTAAAGAATAAACTGTTTCTCGATATACATTCAAGTTATGATCGATAAAAAGAACTTCCCCAGGACCC
>JBBSWE010000189.1:0-2257 GCA_038046445.1 Nanobdellota archaeon
GAAACCATAGCGGCCCTAACTTAAATCCCACTACAATCATCGCTGCTGCCCAACCTAGATAAATATAAGCCCATGTACGGTTCTGATCCTTACTACTTTGGTGGAATTTCATCTTAAATTATGGTGAGAAGAATCATGATTTCTTTTCATGTTATTCCTCCTTTAAACTGTCTTTTATAAATCCTTCTTCATTTAGCAGTGCAATAAAAAGAAAGATCAAAAATAGACAAATCAGGCTGGAAATCTACAAAAGATCAAGGAGATACCTGGTCAATGATTTTCCATTTTTCTTAACATCTCTTCAGAATAGATTCCTGTTTTGCACAACTGCTCTAATTCTTGATCTGAAAGTTTCAATAACTGCTCCAACCATGAAGTAATAGCTGTATTTTCAACGGAAGTTGCAACTAGATTAATGATAGTTATTTCAACTAGTCTTGTATATATTTCTTCCGTAGTTAGTCTGTCAATTTCATTTAGCTTCTCCTTTTTTTTAGTTAAGAAGACAACTATATTTGGAGGTTGATAGAAAGTATCTTCATGATCTATACTATTTCTTAATCTAGAATCAACGGTCGATTTTATTTTAGCTAGAGAAATACTATATTTTCCTTCTAGTTCCTTAAGACATTCTTTTAGCAGTACCACGTTTAAATGATTTTTCTTAGGCTTTAATCCAGCCAACCACACCAATCTTCTAAGATTGTTCCAGAATGATTCGAGGGACGATGCATAAGCTCTAGCTAAAGCTATTGCTGCCGTTTCATCATCTTTTGTTTTGTTTTTATAATCGCCAACTACTGAAGCCATTTCACTCATCCTTTGTATCATCATTATTCTTCTAGTGTCATCTATCAGCATACTACTATGAATGCTTCTTTTTTCCATCATCTTGCCTATTAAACTCGCATATTCCCTATGATATTCCAAGAATAATTTTAATAATGCTGGTTTCCCCGAAAATATGGGCAATGATGTTAAATTTTTTGGGAAATTGTTCTGATGACTTATCATCTCTTGGATGCTTTTTCTTGGCTCCTTAAGAAAAATTTCTTGTCTCTTCCTTCTTTCTTCAAAGTGATCCATTCTAATCTCAAAATTGAACTGATTTAAATAGTTTTATTCACTTCGCAATACAATAAGAAGACGCATCAAAAATAGATAAATCTGGCTGGAAATCTAGTGTCTTAGTTTCGCCAGGCTGGATGACCCAGCAACCGATCTCTTCATCTTTTATTGCTCCGTTAGCATATATCGAAGCAATCGCACATCCTGCTCCTGGCACTTCCCCGCTATTAGAAAACGTGATCGGCACGGAAGCGACAAAGAAGTCTTGTAAATTGAAACTTATTCCGCACTCACCAATATTCTTAGTTATGGAAGGAAGTTTGATGGTTGCATCTACAGGTAATATAACCTGAGGATTATTATTCCAGTCAAGTTTAATGATTTTAGTGTTTTCTTTATTCTGGTTGACATTATTTATTCCAGATGCTAAGGCATTATCAAAGTTTAGTGAAGTAGTTTCAATAGGCACATACACACCATCTTTGTTAATATATCCAGCGAAAGCATGTCCTGGCGTTAGGAAAATTACTGGCTCCATGCCTATCGCAGAAAGTAAGGAAGCATACAATACTGCATTGTCTTCACAGTCCCCAGCTTTGTTGGATAGTGTTTCGGTAGGGAATTGTACATAATCCCCCTGCTTGTTAAATGGATCATTGACATACTGAATGCCGTAGGCTCGCATGGATTCTAGAAGCCATCTCGCCGCTAATTCTTGCTCTTTCACTGTCCCTACACTGGATGCCGCTGCTAGTCCAGAAGTTGCCCTGCTCGCAAATTCTTTGATTATAGGGTGATTGGGTGTTATCCATGACGAAATCTCATAAGGATTAGACCAATCCATGAAATTCTTGCCCATCAGTTGCAGAGTTGCAGTATCGGAACTTGAATGTGGTCTATTGTGTTCATCTTCAAAGTTTAGCTGTATATTTGTTTTCAATTGCATCTGGCTAGTAATGTCTAAAGCCTTAGTGGTAAAATCTAACTTTACCTCTCTGGATTGTTGATCATTAACGTAAATAGCTCCCAAGTTGATAATTTCATCATTGAAATAACTGTCAGGAGAAGATATTCTTACAGAAACATCTTTTGCCATAGAGTTTCCAGAATTAGAAATGCTGAGAGAAGCAATTGTTCTTTCTTTTGCTTTGAGATAAGTTACGGATTTAAGACCATATTGCTGAAGGCT
>JBBSWE010000190.1:0-7872 GCA_038046445.1 Nanobdellota archaeon
CTCGGTACAGTGCGGACACCAGGAAGCTCCATACATCACTACTCCTTTCTCGCTCAGACAAGAAGCAAATCTTTCTAATTGCTGCTGATTCGGACCGCAACTGGACAACATCAACAAAGAGAACATAATCACTAAAAAAAGAACTACTGACTTAACTACCAATCTCATCCTTCTTCACCTCAATGTTTCCAATCCGGAGCCACTTTTCTTCCGGTAAGATAAGTATAAGCCTGTAAAGCAGCTCTGGCTCCATCTCCCGCAGCGATTACTGCCTGCTTGAAAGGAGTATTAGTAACGTCACCGGCAGCAAAGATACCAGGACAATTAGTTCTACCGACTCCATCCACCACTATCTCATTATTAGGATTTATTTCTACCAAATCCCTTACCAGGGAACTGTCCACTATATATCCTATCTCTAAAAACAGGCCGTCAATTTTAATATCTTTCTTTTTATTGCTAACTAAATTTTCTACAATAATAGAAGTAACAAATTTATCTCCTTTAATTTCTATCGGAGCAGATTCTAGCACTAATTCTACTTTTTTATTTTCTTTAACTGTCTCTATGGTAACTTCGTCTGCACGAAAATCGCTGCGTCGGTGGATTAGATAAACTTTCTGTGCATGATGAGATAAATCAGTAGCTGCTTCTAAAGCAGAATTACCTCCGCCCACCACTGCCACCACTTTGTTTTTGTAAAGCGGCCCGTCACAAGTGGCGCAAGTTGAAACACCTCTACCTAAAAAACGCTCTTCTCCCGGGATTCCTAGTTGTCGGGGAACTTTTCCGAAAGTTAGGACTAGCGTCCTAGAAGTATAACTCTTTCCGTTGGCTAAAGTTACTTCAAATAGTTTTCCTACTTTTTGTACTTCTTTTGCCTTTCCTAAAATTAATTCTGCTCCAAATTGTAAAGCTTGGGTGTGGAACTTTTCCATTAATTCCATCCCGGATTGAGGCAGGGCTCCAGGATAGTTCTCAATATGGGCGGTTAAATTCCCTTGTCCTCCAATGTCAATAGTTATCACTCCGGTTTTTAGCTTCTTTCTTCCTGCATATAAAGCTGCGGACAATCCCGCCGGACCGGCACCGATAATCAACACATCATAAATAGTAGAGCCGTTCATAACTCCTTCAGCAAATCGATTACTTTAAAAATGTTACTGGGATGTGGGTTTATTCTTATAAAAGATGCACACCAAGACTACTACATAATAGTTAAAAAAGCTTAATAACGTCAGAACATTATTTTCAAATAAATGGAATTTAAGATAGAAAAAAGAGAGAACGAAAACATTCATAAATATCCTACCGAAGATTTCCGTACTGCCTTAAAATTCACGGAGCAGTTGAAGAGAGAATTAGACGGATTCCTGGTTTCAGTGATCATGTTCGGTTCTTCCGCCAGAAGAGAGGACACCCTTAAGAGCGATATTGACGTTTTAGTTATCACTAATGATACCAACGTTACCATAAATGATGCGTTAGTAGAAACTTATCGTATTATCGTAAATAATATCATTGCTAAGGTTTCTAACAAGTTACATATTACTTCCATGACCCTTACTTCTTTCTGGGAACATACCAAGACTGGAGATCCAGTAGTGGTGAACATTCTCCGTGATGGAGTAGCTTTGTTGGATATGGGCTTTTTTGATCCGATGCAGAAATTGTTGAAGCAAGGAAGAATTCGTCCGTCTGAAGAAAGTATCTGGCGCTACTTTGGTCGTTCTCCGAGAACCTTACTCAATTCCCGTTGGCATCTCTTGCAGGCATCGTTGGATTTATATTGGGCCGTGATCGATTCTGCTCATGCGGCCTTAATGCGTAAGAACGAGATTCCTCCCACCCCTGAACATGTAGCGGATATGTTAGAAAAGGTTTTTGTCAAGCACAAATTGTTAGAATCGAAATATGTAGATACTATGCGTAAGTTCTATCGCTTGAGCAAGATGATCACTCATCGCGAGATCAAAGAAATTAAAGGTCCAGAGTTTGAGAAATTATACTTAGAGGCAGATGCCTTTGTACGCCGCATGAGAGTACTGATTGAAGTGCATAAATTCTAAGAATTGTTTCTTTTCCTCTGCTTATAATGAGTAAATCCGTTGTGAGCTAAAGTATATCTTTCGGGTTTTCCTTCACGCATTATCTCAAAAGCTACCCATTTCCGACTTAATCCTAATATTTTATTAATCTTATCATCTAAACCAATATATTTTGAATCATAAGAAAGATAACAGTATTTACTCGGAGAAGTTAATCCTCCCGGTTGACTTGAACGGGAATTGCAAATAAGATTTATCTGACCAAACTCAGTTTGCTGTTGATTCTTAGCACATAATTTTTCCAAATCTACATTATTGAGAGCAACACGATAATAAGTGGTATAAAAATCTAATGAAAATTGACTATATGGAAATTGAGAATGTTCTTTTGAAGCATAATCTCTTACCATCTTCTGCGCAGAAGGAGGGAGAATGAAAACACAAAAGTAATGGTCGTAATTAATTAAAGCAGCAAAATGGTCTTGTTCATTTTGAACTAAATCTAGTAATTGTGGATTGATTTCAAACCCACTCACGATACAAGGAGTATGAAGAACATCAAACTGGACATCTTTCGGAAATTTCATCTCAAATTTTCCATCATATCCGTTTGGATAACAATCGTAAATAACTAACTCCTGAACTTTATTATGTGGATCAACCAAAGTATCAAGTTGCAGAGACATGCGATGACCATACATCCCATATCTTAAAAATTCTTTAGATAGCTTCCCCACTTCCTTTTTAGTCAGAGTACCGGAGTTTAGAGGATAATGTTTAAGTGTCATGTTATTTTCTCCCACCTCACCACCATAAGTAGATGAAACTTTGTTTAATAAAAGAATTTACCCGAAGTTATTCGGGTAGAGAGAAATATGAAGAAAACCAGCAAAAAGTTTATATAGTTTAACTGTTAAACGATTTAACAAAGATAACTAAGGTGAAAACAATGGATACTGACTTGGTAAAAATGAGCCCAAAAGGGCAATTAGTAGTTCCTCAGGAGATTAGAGAGAAAGAAGGATTCACTCCCGGGGACCGCTTCGTCTCCTTCTCGGTAAAGGGAGGGATACTATTCAAAAAAGTGAAAATTCCTGAAGTTAAAGCTGAATTTGAGAAACTTTCGGCAGAAATCGAAAAGCAATTCAAGAGACAAGGAGTTGTTTCGAAAGATGTACTTGAGGCAGTTAAATGGGCAAAAAAAAGGTCCTCTTAGACACCAATATTTTAATCTCGGCATTAGGCTGGAGTGGCAAGCCAAAAGAATTATTTAGAAAATGTTTGGATAGGGAATTAGAGTTAATTACGTCTATTAAACAACTGGAAGAACTGCATCGGGTGATGAATTACCCCAAATTCAACTTTAGTGAAGAGCAAAAAGACCTTTTTCTCTCTATAATTATGGAAGTTGCCACCTTTGTTGAAACCAGCGGAAAAGTTAAGAGAATCAAAGAAGACCCCGATGATGATATCATTTTGGAAACAGCACTGGTCGGAAATGCAGAATACATCATTAGTGGCGATCCCCACTTGCTAAATATTAAAACTTTTACGGGAATAAAAATCGTTACGGCAGCAGAATTCTTGGATATTTATCAGAAAGAACATGATTAGAAAATTATTTGCTATGTTTCTTAATATTAACTTGCGGCTTCAGCTGATATTGTATAATCACCGGCAGCAGCTTTAATTCTGCTCTCCGCAAATGCTCTTGAAAAGTAGAAAGGCCAATCTTTGCCATTTTAGCTAATCCTTCCAGAGTTATCTGCCGAGGATAAGCATAATATCCATTATAATAAGCCAATTCTATCGCCTTTTTCTGCTGCGAAGATAGTTTAGGCATGACATTAGGAAAATAAACATCAGATAAAGGAGAACTTTCTATCTTCAGAATTTTACATACATTCATGTGCTTTTTCAAAGCTTCGATAAACTGCTGTAACTCTTTCTTGTCCCAAGCCGCTACTTCCCAATATTCGTGCCCATCATAATGGTTGACCACGGGCTTGACAAAAAAGATTCTTTTATCATGGTAAAGCATAACGTGCTCTCCGGTCTTACCCAAATTTATTTCATAAGTGAAGATATCTCCAGAAAGTTCTACTTTAGTAATGCGCTTATCTGCTTTCAAATCAGTGATAAACTTCTTTTTCTTCTCTTCATCAGAACTTTGAAAATAACAGGTGGTAGTAGCATACTTGCTCCCTTTCTTTTCATACCATGTAGAAGGATAACTTAAAACAAGCAGTTTAAACTTCTGGCATCTGTTCACGATCGGACAATCACCATGCCGGAGCTGAAGTTTAGTAATCCACATGAGAAGAAGTAAATAATCGCGGTTTAAATAGTTTTGTTACAAAACCTTTAATAATCTTTACTTCTAACCAACCTAAACATGAAATCCCTCATCCTTAAACATGCTCTAAAGAACGCCTTTGACTTCAATGGTAGCGTCAATGATAAAGTGGTTCTCGGTGCAATATTAAAAGAATCTTCAGAATTAAGAACTAAAGTACCAGAAGTGTTAAAGGAAATTCAAGTCGCAATCAAAGAAGTTTCTAAATTATCTAAAGAAGAAATCAAGAAGAAATTAGAAAAACTGGATCCAGAATTATTAAAAGAGAAAAAAGAAGAGAAGAAAGAAGGATTAAAAGATCTGGATGGTGTAGACAAGAAGAAAGGAGTGATTATGCGTTTTGCTCCCTCTCCTTCCGGACCGATGCATATCGGCCACGCTATTACTGGGGGATTGACTTCGGTTTACGTCAAGCGTTATGGTGGAAAATTCATTCTGAGAATTGAAGATACTAACAGTGATAATATCGATTCAGATGCTTATGATATGTTACCTAAAGATGCCGAATGGATTTTTGGCAATGTCACCGAAGTCTGGATCCAATCTGACCGCTTGAAAATTTATTACGATTATGCCGAGAAGTTTATCAATTTAAGTTCATGCTACGTCTGTACTTGCTCGCAGGAAGAATTCAAAAGTTTCTCAGAAAAATTGAAAGATTGTCCTTGTCGTAAGAATTCCGTGAAAGAAAATCTTGCCCGCTGGAAGAAGATGTTCGATAAAAAAGGATTCAAAGAAGGAGAAGCAGTGCTTCGTTTTAAATCCAGTATGCAAGATAAGAATCCCGCCATGCGCGATTTTCCTTTAGTTAGAATCAATGATAGTGAGCATCCGCGTCAGGGATTAAAATATCGCGTCTGGCCGTTAATGAATCTTTGTGTTACTGTGGATGATATTGAAGCGGGCATGACCCACATCATTCGTGCCAAAGATCATGCCGATAATGCTAAAAGACAAGAGATGATGTATAAAGCCTTAGGATTAGGAGATAAATTTCCTAGAACCTATTTCTTAGGCCGCTATAATTTCGAAGGGATGGAAATCTCCTGCAGCAAGACTAAAGCTAAAATCTTGGAAGGAGTTTACACTGGCTGGGACGATATTAGAATACCTTTCTTAGCCGCCTTGAAGAGAAGAGGTTATCAACCTGGAGCATTCTTGAAATATACTGAATTAGTTGGTGTATCACCCGTGGATAAAACTGTTCCACAAGAAGAATTCTGGAAATCCATTAATGCTTTCAATCGAGATATAATTGAACCACAAGCAAATAGATATTTTTTTGTAGATAATCCCAAGAAAGTAAAAATTATGGGAGCACCGAAGAAAACGGCAGAATTAGACTTACATCCCAATTTCCCGGAAAAAGGAAAAAGAAAAATTAAAGGAGAAGAGGATGTATTTATTGAATCCAAAGAAATTTTAGCGGAAGGTAAGTTGCACCGTTTGATGGATTACTGTAATTTTGAAATTAAGAAAGGAAAGTATCAATTTGTTTCTAACGATTATGAAGAATACAAGAACGCCGAGAATAAAGGATCAATCATCCATTGGCTTCCTGTTTCCGAAAATATTAAGGTAGAAGTGTTAATGGATGATGCATCTATCCATTCTGGAGTAGGAGAATTAAACATGCAAAAATTGAAAGTAGGAGATTTAGTACAACTGGAAAGACACTTCTATGCCCGGGTGGATGAGAAGAGTAAGGATAAGATTAAGTTTTGGTATTTGCATAAGTAAATTTTATATAGTTAAGTTTATTCCTTCTTTGTATGACTATTGACGATCGGTTCGGCCCATCAATCCCCAGGAAAGAGATTGATGAAGATAGCGCTTGGTATCGAGAAAATAGACATAGACTCCAACCAGTAGTTGTTTTTTCCCAAGAAGAAACGGATAGAATCGCCGGAGAAAGAAATGCCAGTGCCGCTGTACTTCACAGAAGGTACGTACTTCCCAGTAACCGCTACGAACATCCTTAACCTTCCTAAAACTTCTCGTCAATAACTTATCCTTTTAAGAAAGATTTAAAAGGAATAAAGTTTTATTCGAAGCACAGGTGAGGATGATTTGCCAAAAATAAGCCGCGATACGCCCTTAGTGGAATTAACTTTACGTCGTTATGAGAAACCCAGCGTCAGCGGTAGAGAGCTGGTCAGAAAATTCTGTTTATCTATGGGATTATTACAACCAGGAGATTCTCGCGACGTGATGGTTGATGTTCTTTACGTTCTTCTGCAAGCTAAAGGAAGAAAAGAAGAGCTGCATTCAGAAGAAGTCAAGAATAAAGTGATGGAAGTACGTAAAAGCTCTGGTTTACCGATGCTGGGAATCGCTTCTTCTAACATTAGAAGACAATTAAAGAGATTAAAAGACTTGTATTTGGTAGAAACTAATGCCAATCTTTATCGCATCACTGAATTCAGTAATTTGAACGAAATTTTTGAAGAGAAGGTAGAGAATTTTGTTTTAACTCAAGTTCTATCCAGAGTCAAAGAATATATGAAAAAGATTGATGAAGAGTTTCCTCAGGCCAGATAAGAGCATTTTGTCTCTAATTCCGAAAAGCATATTCTAGAGTGGGTAAAAGTTTAAAAGTAGAAGGGAGTAACCTATTTTAAATATGGTTTTAGGGATAGCAATTACCGGCGGAGGAGTTGGCGATGAAGGTAAAGGTAAAGTTACCGATTACTTGGTTCACAAAGCTTCTACTAAAATTCTTCATCCTTGTTTAGATCCAGAAAATCTTCCCATTTTAGTAGAAAGATATCAAGGAGGAGCTAATGCTGGACATACCGTTTACAAAGACGAAGAAGAATTGAAATTACATTCTGTTCCTTCCGGGATCGTCAGTCCTCATACTTTCAATTTAATGGGAGAAAAGATGTTCATTAATCCTCGCAAGGTTTATCTGGAAATCCAAGAATTAAGAGAAAAAAAAGTTCAGATTTCTCCTTATAATTTGGGCATTTCTGCCACGGCTCATGTTACCTTAGATTATCATCTCCAGGAAGATCAAGAAGCGTTCCGCTTAGCTAATCATACTTCCACCGGCAATGGCATAAAACAAACTTCGGCAGATAAACAAAATCGGACCGGTATCCGCTTTGTAGAATTCTTAGACCATCGATTAATGGTAGATTGTCTAAAGAAAAAATTTCCGCAAGGAATGCCTGGCGGTAAAAGTTTTGAAGAATTTTCTCACAGTTACGATAAGGAAAGAGAAACTTTAGCACCTTATGTAGTACAGCAACAGGAAGTAAGAAAAAAACACGGGAGCCATTTTTGGTTTGGAGAAGGAGCGCAAGGTTTTGCATTATGTGTAGACAGTGGTTTTTATCCCGGAACTACCTCTTCTAATCCTGCTGAACCACCTCGTTTAGCCGATTATATTTTCTCGGTGTTCAAATTATATTTCAGCAGCGTGGGAATAGGAGACCGACCGTTCATTACCCAAATGGATCTATC
>JBBSWE010000191.1:0-2049 GCA_038046445.1 Nanobdellota archaeon
AAGGAAAGAAGAACTAATATATAAATGTATCAGAATTAAATTGTCAAAGTACTAGCTATTGCTACTTGGAGGTATCCATCTTCCAATGGATTATGATAAACGAACAAAACTTTAAACATCTTGTTTAGAAAAATACAGTTATTTAAATAGTTTTTGTCTTAATGTATGTGCATAGCTCCTTCGAAGTTGTCGTCGTGAACATTGCGGGAGCTATTTCCCCGTAGGGGGCATCTCCCAATTACGCTCTCGACGTGAACTAGCTAAACTTCGACCTTATGGAGCTATGCACATACGTCTTAATTATCCTATTGTATAGTATCATAACATTTATAAAAGTTACTTAAAAATTCATCGAATATAATGAAAATAGGCATCGCCATCAGTCTGTACAACAAGTTCGATGAATTAGCTTTATTAGTAGATATAATAAGGCATAATTGGAAAGACAAATATATTATTTCTGTTTGTAGTAATTGTCCCGGAGCGGAAGAAGAAATCAAAAAATTAAAATTAGATATAGATATTTTTACTCCGGGCCAGGATATCCCTTTCTCAAAAAGTTTGTCTAAGTTTCAACAGAGAGTTAACATGACCTGCAGAGTATTTGATTGTATTAAGAAATCTTGTTTGGGTGCTCAAAAATTAGATTGTGATTACATCATGCATGTTCATACCGATGCTTGGCCTTTAAAAGAAGAAGGATTAAAAAAAATAATTAATCTACTTGAAGAAAGGAAGAAAGTTATGGCTTTAAGGGGGCTTGGTTTTACTAGATATGGTTTTGAAACCCCCATTGGGCATGTAGATGATATGTTTTTTGTGTATAACGGTAAGTATGCGAAGAAAGTGGGGCTTTTTGAAATTAATCCTTTGGCCATGTTACCTGCAAGGCAATCTATTCATGGAATTCTTGCTACAATTGCCGTGGGTAAAGTTGGATTAGATAAAGTTTATCATTATGACAATCTATTAAATAATAAATATTGGGATGGAAGAATACATAATCCAAAACCAATCGGTGAAAATCCGGTTGTATTTAATGAGGAATTTGGTCTTCTTCATGTGAATCGTGGAAGTCTTACGGGAGATTATAGCCAACAAATTCAAGCAATGTATCTAAATGAATATGGATTAAATAAAGGTGCGTACATACATGATTTTCTTCAGAAGTACCTCGTGGATAAAAAGCAGTTATTTAATGAGTTGAAGCGTTTAGAGCTAAAGATAAACCGGAAAATTAGATTAAATGGTTTTCCTATTGTCTCTTGGTCTCAGTTTGAGAGAGATATTTCCAGAAAACAAATATATCTTAATCTTCCGTTTAGTAAGAAAGTTAAATGCTGGGGGATAACAATGTTTAGTTTAATGTGGAATAATACCTTCAAAAAGCATTTAGGATTAGAACTTAATCTTACCCACGAAGTCTGGCCGGAATCGTTGGATTCTTTTTACACCAGAAATCTCAATCCCCATGATTTTCCAAAAGAAATGATTTGGTATGAAAATAAAATAGATAAGCATAAAGTAGACAGATTAGCATATAAAGGAATAAATCAAATTTAAATATTTGTTTAGCATCATCAGGTCGAAATCCATGCGAGATTGACGTAGAAGAGCCACAGGGGGATGCCCCCTACGGGGATGTGGCTCCAGCGATACCCACGACGAGGATTTCGAAGGTGCTAAACAAATACAAATTTAATTATTTCACACAAAATGTTACTTGACAAATTAACCCTTATTATCCCGACTTATAATTCTCCTGAGTTTCTTAAAAGAACTTTATCCTATTTTGACAGTTTCGGGCTGAAGCTTAACATCCTCGTTGCTGATTCCAGCAGACCGGAAAATAAAGATAAAAATGTACAAATTATTGCTTCACTCAAATATTTGAAAGTAAAGCACCTAAACAATTTTGACTCGGAAATTTCACCTTATCTCAAATGGTACCAAGCGATGCTAAAAGTAAAGACCAAATATTGTATGTTGTGTGCAGATGATGATTTTATAAGCATAAATAGCTTAGTTAAAGCATTAAAAATGCTGGAA
>JBBSWE010000192.1:0-13055 GCA_038046445.1 Nanobdellota archaeon
TGCAGCACCAGTCCGTTCCGAATAAGATCTTGTCTGCGCCACACCATCCTAAAATGCGTTCAAAAGTGGGACGAAGGAACTTACTATCTCTATTGTTAAAACTTCCCCAAGTCCATCCGGAAATGTCGCCATATACATTCTTATTTCTTCCGATAACTAAGATAGCATCTTCAACCCAAGGATTGCCACAATGGGCCATGATAATCTTTAGGTTTGGTCTTTTAATAGCTAATTCGTCCAGGTTTAAGGGATGAGCATATTTTACTGGAATTTTACCCCTATAAGTATCTCCGGTGTGAAAGATAACCGGAACATCATATTTTTCACACAAATCATAAATTGGAAAACATTTCTTATCCATGGGAAGGAAAGCTTCATAGCCAAGGTATAACTTAATGGCTACAATTTTCTTTTGTTTTAGCAAATAATCTAACTCTTGCAAATCCTTCTTTTTTCCTTGAGTAATACTTATTGTACCAACTAAGTACAAGTCTTTCTCTTTTGAGATTAAATCTAACATTTGAGTGTGATTCAGAACATTCTTGAAAAAAGGAGCTAAAGTAATAATTACCGCTTTAGAAATACCTGCTTCTTTCATAAATCTCTTTAAATCTTTCACTCTCTGTTCCAAGTTAGGATGAGAATCGTCAGGAGAAATCTCCAGATGGGTGTGTGCGTCAATAATCATAAAATCAGTTTATCCAGTGATGTTAAAAATCTTTCTATGCCTTGTCCCCTAAACTCCAAACCATCCACTAACTAGGGGGTAAATCAAACTTACAATCAGCAATAACAAAAAGAATAAACTAATCTTACCATACCACTTATTACCTTTCTCTTTACCTTTAATCTTCCATAGCGAGACTTGCATCATTCTTCCTCCGTCCACAATGGGTAAGGGCAGTAAATTGAACAATCCGATTCCTAAACTTAACAAAAATAACCAGCGACAAAAAGTGTTCAACCAATCTACTAAGGAATAAGCTGCTTTTCCCCAGCCGTAAGTATAAACTTCTTTAGTTTTGAATTCGTTGTGAATTTGTACTATTCCCAAGAAGCCTTTCTTTTCGTCTTGAGGATTGGTAGCTAGAGCAAGGGTATAATTTTTAGCAGCAGCATTTATAGTAAGTTTATCGCCTGGTTTAAGACAACTCAATTCCTCGCTGAATGGAGTAAAATCGGTTAAAGCATTTCCATTAATTCCAGTGATTAAGGTTCCCGGTTTTATACCGGCTTGAGCGAAAGGGTAGCTTTCATTATAATAAGCATCAAAAGTAAATCCAGTAGGTTCAGTCATGGCAGTTTGTAAAGGAGTGAAAACCAACGTCAATAAGATTAAGGCTACTAAGGCTAAGAGGATATTAGAAAAAGGTCCAGCAGCTAAAACCGAATACTGTTTGACATCTGCTTCTTTCGCCATCTTTTTTTCATCGGGCTCAACAAAAGCGCCAATGATCGGTCCTAAAAAGACCAAACCGGTATTTTGTACTTTAATTCCGTGCGCCCGGGCTACGATTCCATGCGAAAATTCATGTACTAAAGCAATCACAAAAATAGCGATCAGCCAGTGCCAAAAAGGCAGAATGCCCATTCCGGGCACGTTGATACCGGGAAGCACTAAAGATACTCCCGAAACCGTTTGCGGCACAAAAATTAAATCATACAGATTCTTAATTAAAATGTAAGAAATAAAAATTAGGCCCACGTAAGCGGCCCCGATACCGATATAACCTAACAGAATAATCCACTCTTTAAATTTGGTAGAAACTTTCTCAATAAGTTTCAATCCGAACTTGGTGCGGTAGAGGATGATAACTTTAGCTTGGAAAGTTAAACTTTTTCTTTTAATCACCAAAAAAACGATTAAGGCCAAATAAAAAATAAAGATAAACTTATATTCCAAAATAAACGAAACTATTTGATCTATCATTTAACCTCTTTTTTACCAATTAAAGTTTACTTCTTACGTTTTGGACGTAGATGCTTAGAGTTGCACTTGCGGCACTTAATCTTCTTTTGAGCGACCTTTAAACTAGGTGCTCTTATTTTAGATTTACAACTACGACACACAAAAATATTTCTTAACTTTCTTACTGCTGCTTCTTCAAATTTGACCATGTAAACCTTAACAGCTTTACCATACAAGATGGGATAGTTTTCCCATCTGCACAGAAAGACCGCGTCTTTCTTGTGCCTGTGGTGCGGCGTTCGCTTCGCTCAGCCCCACACTCAATAAATGCTGGCCTCCATTTGTTTTTATTGTGATTAATCTTCTCCTAATTATGCATTTTTAATCTGTTTCATCACTTTAATGCCCATGATTTCCCAGTACAATACTTCCATTCCTTCTTTCACTTGACCTTTTAATTCTTCCGGAATGTCCATTTCAAAGGTTTCATAAGTGGCGGAATCCATCACATTAGCTTTTTCTGGGCCGAGGAGGGATAAAATTTGGGCATTTTTCTTTTCGATAATAGGCGCTTCTACTCGATCGTGGCCAGGCATGACCAGATTTCTTTTCTTACCATCTAAGATTCCCACCGCCATCATGTTTACTTTAGCATGCCCATGTTTTCCCGGGCGAGATACCGAAGTCTCCGTAATCTTACAAGGAGCCTCATCGATAATAATCGTATCACCTTTCTTCAATTCACCGACACTAACTAATTTCTTTTCATACATAAAAACCACCTTTGTTTAACTTATAGGTTTTAATTATAAACGTTACTGTTGATTTAAAGCTAATTCTATATCTTTCTTAGTAATGGTTCTTCTTCCGGCATGCTCAGCCATTCTTTTGGCTACGGCAGCTAGATCTAAAGCTTTCTTTTCTAACACTTCGGCCAAGGCTTCTTTAGCTTCATCCGAAACTCGAATCGCTCCGGCCTTACGCATGAGCTTGTCCATTGCATTATAGGAAAGAAATTTCTCTTCAGTCATAAGGGTCGAGAAGGGTATTTTATTTAAAAAGGTATCGAAAGCTTTGGCTTATTTTTCATCCAAACAAGTTCCACAAAGAGAATTTCTTGCTCTTCCTTCCAGAACCGCGGATAATCTGACTTATTTGCCGTTCGATCTCTTCCTGCTGGGGATATTGTCTTTCTGCTTCCCGAAATTGTCGGGTATGAAAAGCGCTGCGGCCGTTTTTGTGCTGAAATTTCTGCCATTTATGCAATGTTTCATGATACATGATGTAATCTAAAACATTTTCTGGAACGCTTTGAAATAAGGTGGACATAGTAATGGTATCATCATGAAAGTTGTAAGAAGCTAATTTCCGTCTGGAATTGGTACCCCAGGTTAAATTGGGTTGTTCTAACTTGTTTTCAAAAAATTGCTGATTGACACGTTGGAAGGAAGCTTGTAGCTGTGGATTATTCTGGGTTTTTGGCGTTAAAATAGGAATGTTACGGACAAAACTGTTGTATAACTCTATATTAGGAGAATTGGCTTTCTTTTTTAAGATTCTTAGCAGCAAAGATTGTATTAACCCTATTTTAATTTCATCATCAATATCTTTCCATTGTAAATTAAGGTTGATGGTGATCTTACTGCGATTAAAACGGATGTTGGCATTGAAGTCAGAAAGGCGTAAGTTATAATTTAGTTCTGTTTCGTAAGAAAGTTCTTGTTCTGGAAATAAGCGAGAATAAGATTGCTGAATTAAATTCATTTTATCTTCTACCCAATCTCATATCTCAGAATAGCCGCTACTCCGCCCATCTCGCGTAATTGCACCCCTTCTCGGGTTTCGACAGAAATGATGCGTACTTCAGAGTTTCCTTTCTGGGCTTTCTCTTCCCATTCTAGAATCTTCTCTTCTTCGATGCTTTCAGATAATAGCAATATATCTACTGAATTTAGCTCCAATGCCCGTAAAGTTTCTTTCTCACCATAAGTAACTTTTCCGGGATTATCTAGCAATTGCTTGAAGAAGCGTTCCATAATTTTCATTTCCCGGGCCACTTCTTCTTTCTCTAATAAATCCGTAGATTTATCTAACAATTCTTGCAATCCATATTCGTCAGTATAAGACAAATCTTTGGTACCGATAATTTTCTTTTTGATATCTCCGGTAAGATAATCATGGTTCATGAAATCGTTAACCGTAACACCCGGTCCGCCAATGATAATTCCCATAAGATTATTTCCCATGGGCAAGAATTGCTCTTTCATATAATCCGCAATTTTTTTATAGTGCTCTTTGTTGGCCAGTTCTCGAGCTCGGGCGAATCTTGGTGCAGATTGTCCTCCTGCTTTAAACTTTCCCGGAACTTCGGAATGGGTTTTCAACAGAGGGATAATGGTTTTTCCACGCAATAAAGCGATAGTAGCATCACGATGATCCAAGACCACTAAACCATACACTTCTTTATCTGCCAGCATTTCTTCCAGAATGTCCGTTACAAAATTTTTGTCGCAGCGATAGATGCGTACATTCAAAGGAACCGGAGGCTCAATACTCCACACGCGTAGGTTTTCTTTTCCTTCCACTGCGGCTACGTTTCCGGTAAATACCGCCAGACCATTAGGAGGAGTACTTTTGAATAAACGCAAGTGTTGAATCATCTTTTCTAAAGCCATCTGCACGTTCTTTCTGGTTACGGCAGACTTAATGTTAGAAGCCGTTCCTTGCTCTTCGGCCAGATGGTTCATAATCTTGACTAAATCGTAATCTTTAGGGATATAAACGGAAACGAATTCGGTGTGCAGCGCTTTCTGTAGTTTAAGCTCCTTAATCAGGTGTTTCAAGTGCATTTTTTGTTCTGAAGTCAAGCTGGACATAGTAAGAGTTATTTTATTCCTGATTTATAAAATTATGGGAAACTTTATATTTAATGATTATATTTAATGGATAAATTAAATTAATCATGGCAAACAATATGAAAAAAATAGTTATTCTCGGAGTTAATCTCAATGATGAGCACAGAAAAAGATTATCCTTAGTTGGAGAAATTAAAGAATTAGAAAGCCCCACCTCCGTCACAGATTTTTTGCATAAAGCAGAGAATGCGGATGTAATATATAGCAACGGAGATTATTTGTTAGAAAGTTTACCCAAGTTAAAAAATGTTTTTGTTACCTATCCGTATATCGAAATAGGCGTCTTTAATTCGGAAGAGTTAGAAAAAAAAGGAGTTCTTGTTGCAAATGCTCAAGGTGGAAATAGAGATTCCATCGTGGAGTGGGTTATGTATATGGTGTTGTCTTTGTTCAGAAAATTTACTCTTAGAATTAGAGCAACCGAAAGTTTTCCTTTTGAGCTTCAAGAAAGTTTACAGGACAAAAAAGTTCTTATAGTTGGCCACGGGAGCATCGGCAGCCAGATTGGGGTTTTATGCGAAGCGTTCGGGATGGAAGTAACATTTTTTGAAAGAGGAGATGATTTAATGGTCATTTCTAAAAGTGCTGATTTAATTATCAATTCTCTTAACTGCAATTCAACCAGCAGGGATTTGTTGAATGAGTCATTTTTCATGAATCTTAAAAAAGGTTCTTATTATGTTACTTTTGTTAGGCCCTATACCTATAATATAAATGGATTAATAAAAGCCGTCGATGCCGGAATCGTTGCTGGAGCAGCTATCGACTGCGATCCGGAGAAATTTGGCGATACAACTAATAAATTTTATAACAAAGCATTGAGTAATCCTAAAATATTAGTTACACCCCATATTGCTTTTTCAACGAAACAAGCTAGTGTAAACGGACGTGAAATCGCTGTTCAGAATATTGAATCTTTTTTGAGAGGAGAACCAAGGAACATATTAAGAAAGAAATAATAACTTTTCTACAATCATAATAAGAAATAACAAAAATAAATAAAAACAAAATTATTTCTTTTTCTTCTTGATTATTGGCTTAGCTTTAGGAGCTTCACAGCAGCATTCGCAAGTTCCACCAGTATTCCACTTGAACAAGGAATAGATTGGGCAGTACATGAATAATCCCGTTAATAGTGGAATTAAGCCTAAAGCACCCCACCAACTTTGATATAAGGCACCAATTACTAGAACTACCACACCTACCAAGATGCGGGCAAAACTATCCCATCGACCTACATTTTTACACATAAATATCACCTCTATCTTAGAATGATTATTTTAGAGTTTATATATTTATTCTTCAACTTCGGAGAACATTTATCTCTTACAACTATCCACCACCTTGACTTTATGGTTCCTTTCCAAGGCTTCCGCCAGACACACTTGAAATATTTCACAATCTAAATTCTCGCGAATTTTCGCTTTAGAATACTTCCTCTTTTTCAATCTTCTTTCTAACTCTTTCAGATTAGAGCAAGTAACTACAATACATTTATCCACTATTTTTTTGGGCAAATAATGGGAGATGTGCGTATCAATTACGATTCCTTTTTCTTTAGCGTGCTTTTTAATTTCTCTCTTCACCAAATTTAAAAACTTTTTTTCATCAATAACATAACTCTTACTTTTACGTTCATAACGTAAAGAAATTTCTTTATAATGTTGATGCAGATCTAAACGAAAATAACCTTTCTCTTTAGCTAACTTGCGAGCCAAGGTAGATTTACCCGTTCCAGGAGTGCCAGTAATAGCAATAACCTTCATACTTCGCTCTTATCCTTCTTATCTTTCTCTCTTTGAGCATGATGGTGGTGATGAAAGAACTTATTGACAATCTGCTGGTGCATCATAGATTCTATAATTAAAATTATTAAGAACAATGCTAGGGTATAACAGAAAATTAATCCTACGTCTACCCACAAGGAAGTAAGCGGGGCGTTAAAGATGATTACCTCTCTAACCAATTTTTCTGCTAGCACAAAGGGGTTGAAAGAAGTGATATCTCTCAAAGCAGGGGAGATGCTTTCTAGCGGTAGGACTACTCCGGAAACAAACAAGAGTAAACTACCTAGCGAGATGGAAGCCAAGATGGCTGTTTCTTCTGAATTAAAGAGATAACCAATAACCATTCCTAAAAAGGTGAAGATGGAAGCGGCAAGGAATAAGATTAAAGTTAAAGGTAATAAAGAGGCGTAAATATTGTTCAAGAAGATTAAAGAGATTCCTAAAATAATAATCACTTGAATTAAAATCAAGATTAAAGTAGTGATATAAGTGGAAAGTACAAAAGTAATCTTCTTCACCGGAAGGAAAAAGTTTCGCGTAAAAGCTGGACTGTTCTTTTCCATCATTACTAGGGTTGTTCCTAATAAGAGGGAACTAAACATAATCACTAAGATAATCAAAGCTGGAAACATATAGTTAAGGTAAGTGTTGTCCGGACTAACTTTTTCAATTTTGGCTATAAAAGGGTTAGAAGCAACTTTAGCATCAGTAACTTTTTGAGAATTTAAATTATTATTTATCTCTTCTAAAGTGGTTTGAATTCCTTCTAAAGTTTTTACTCCTTCAGTTAGAGAAGAGCTGATCGTTCCCAATTCTTTAGTGCTGGAAGAAACTTGTTCTGCAGCCAGATTTAACCGATTATTGGCTAATTCTAAGTCCGTTTTCATATTATCAATGATAGAATATAATTCCGCGAAAGTGCCATTACCGGAAGTGGCCGTCATTAAGACAGAAGCGTTGCTTACTCCAATACCGGCTTGAGTCAAAGCGGCAAGAATAGTGGAACGGTCGGAACCGCTGAGATTAGCATTGTTTATGGTGTTTTTTGCCCCATTGATTTTAGAAGTGCTGGCACTCAGACTGGCCGTTAAAGCAGTTTTGAAACGGTTAACTGCTTCAAAGTCATAAGGAGTATTGAGAGCACTTAAATCTAATTTTTCTAAACCTGATTTGGCGATGTTGGCGTTACTTACTGCCGCAGAATCTTTTTCTTTAACTCCTTGTACTTTACCTTTTTCTGTGCTCACCTTGGAATTTGTGTCAGTAATCTTACTAATCATATCTTGAGCGATACCTTGAGAAACTTCCTGCGCTTTCAAATGCAGTTTACTTTCCAAAGTTTGTTGAATCATCCATACTAGGTTGATTTTACTAGGATCAATATAAAAAGTCAATTCTTTAGCAGAGTTTCCTTCAATTTTGAAAGATTCCGGTAAGGCGATACAAGTGTGCAAGAATCCTTGTTTGACATCATTGACGCAATCGCTGGTTAAATTATATTTAATGATTTTAAATTCCTGCTCCTGTAGTTTGTTGATAAACGAATTAGCGTCCTCGTTAAAATTAGAAGAATATACTCCTATGTTTAGTCCGTACTTAGAAGCATTGTTGAAAGAAAGACCTAAAATTAAAATAATTAGTAGGGGTGCAAAAACTACGATTAAAGCTGAGCCTTTAGCTCGGATCAACAATCTTAAATTCTTTTTAGTTAATAACCATAAAGTGTTCATAGTAGTGGTTCCTGCTGAGCAATTTTAGTTAATACTTCTTTCAAGGAAGGTTTATGTAAATCTAAATCATGCAAATAAAGATGTTCTTCTTTGATGATACGCATTAAAGCAATCATGGCGCGTTCAGAATTATCCGCGCTGATAGATAATTGATGTCCTTGATCGATAATCTTGGTGTCGGGCAATCTCTTAATGAGATTAATCAACCTTTCTTTGTCCTTACCTACCCGCAGATTAAAGACAAAATTTTCTTTCATGTACGGTTGGAGTACTTCTTCCATCTGCCCGTAGCCACAAACTTTACCATTATGTACAATGGCCAGCTTGTTGCAGATACGTTCTAAACTTTCTAAATGATGAGAAGCGATGACTACCGTTACTCCTTGTTTGTTCACTTCTTTGATTAAATCGATAATCTCTTCTTGGGTAATCGGATCTAAATCGGCAGTGGGCTCGTCCAAAATCAATAATTTGGGTTTATGCATCAAGCTGCAAGAGATATCTAACCTTTTTTTCATTCCGCCCGATAGTTGTTCAGCTAGCTTGTGCTGATGATTTTTTAGTCCAGTAAATTCCAGTAAGCCTTGAGCATTAGTTTCTAAAGTTTTGGAATCACTACCATACATTTTTCCAAAATGGAGCAGGTTTTCGTGAACTGTCAATTTAGGGTAAAAGGATGTATGTTGAGGAGTAAATCCAATATGTTTCTTGATTTTCGAAAAGTTTTGATTGAGATTCTTGGGAGTATGGTCTACTCGGGAAAAATAGATCACTTCTCCTTCGCTGGGGTTCAAGAAGCCCGAAATCATGTTTAATAAAGTAGTTTTTCCGCTGCCGGACTGACCGATAATGCCGAAAACGTCCCCTTGTTCAATAACGATGTTTACTCCTTGCAATACTTTAACCTTATTGAACGCTTTACCGACCTCTTTTAGCTGGATGAATTCCACGTCTTTAATGAAAGAATAGAAGTTTATAAAGGTTGTGGGGGTTTTAGAGGGAGAGTTTCTCCCCTTTTTGAAGGTAGTTCAAAAGTATTCCTCTTTATTTCTTTACTTGGCTTCATACGGTATAAATATCGGTTTTCCTTCTACTTCTTTCAGTAAATATAAATCGGTTCCAACTTTTAGGATAGTTTCAAGCTCCCCGTTTCCATCAAGATCCTTGCATTGAATTTCTAATTTGCTTGGAGCAATATATCCTGCTTGTACCGTAGTTTGAGTGAGGATTTTTTGCTGTTCGGGAGTACGATAAGTTGTAAAAACAATCATTGCTCCCACCAGCATTCCCCGAGTATAAGATCCTTTATCCATAAAATATTTTTATTGCGGTTTAATAAATACTTTTTCTCAAATCGATTTGAGCAATTTAAAGGGAGTAAAGACCATTTAACGTTTTTGCTTCGATTTCTCGTTCCAACTCAAAGAATTTCCAAGAATTAATGTTTTTTATAATGAATTCATTATCCGGATATTGCGGAAGTTGATGTAGTTGCTTTAAAGTTACCCAACGATTTTTTTCTCGTCGGGGTTTCCTCTTTCATTTTACCTTTGAAATCGGAAGAAGTAAAGACTAATAACTGATGATGTAAAAGTATTTCCCCTTGATTTTTAGTTTTAATATTGAAAATGCCACTAAAATTTACCTTATTACCTAATTCATAACCAAGATGACGGGAACAATTCTTCTTTAAACAATCCAAAACATTTTCTCCAAAGCGAAGCTTGGCAAAGCAAGATAATCCCCATAAATCTTTTATTGGTTCTTTTTTACTGTAACTAGTAAGAACCTTATTTCCTTTCCTTAATAACAAAGCGATTACGATTAATGGTTGTTTGGTTTCTTCTATCGTTTCTGAAGAAAGATGATTGGCTACTCTCTTACCTTTAAAACTAAGTTTATACCTTTGGGTGTTCTTTTCCACTAAACCCTCTTTTAATAGTTGATTGAGATGATAAGTAAATTGACTAGAACTTCTAAATGAATTTTGGAATAATTGGCTAAAAGTAAGGTTCTCTTTAAATAGAAGAACTTTAAGAATATGCTTACGCATCGGATTTTCTAAATCTTTGCTCATTTTATGTTTAAGAAGAATCTCCAATATAAATTTACCTCAAATTTACTTCTAAACAGTCGTGTGAAAAAGTTATTAAACCAGTGTCGATAACGAAAAAATAAACTCGGGTGATAAGCATGAATTCTATTCTTACTGGAGCATCTAAAAAATCTGAAGAGCACGAATATTATAATCCTTTACCGGAAGGCTATCAAATCGGAAAAACTAAGTATGTGATCGTTTATGGAACAGTGATGTCCGGCTTAGGTAAAGGAATCTTTGCTTCTTCTTTAGCTAAATTATTACAAATCAAAGGACTGACCGTTTCCATTATGAAATTTGACGGCTATTTGAACGCTGACGCGGGTACATTAAATCCGTTCCGGCATGGAGAAGTGTTTGTGTTAGATGACGGTACGGAAAGCGACATGGACTTAGGCACTTATGAACGTTATTTAGGATTAAGTTTAAGCAAAAATAATTATCTTACGGGGGGAAAGTTGTTCATGAAAGTGTTAAGTCAAGAGCGTAAAGGCAGTTATTTAGGAAGGGACGTGCAATTCATTCCGCACGTTACCGGAGAAGTGAAAAACTTTGTCAGAAATTTAGCAGTAAGTTCTCAAGCCGACGTAGTTTTTGTAGAAGTAGGTGGTACAGTAGGAGATATTGAAAATATGTATTTCATTGAAGCCATGCGTGAATTAGCTTACGAAGAAGGACACGATAATGTTTGTAATGTGGCTCTGACTTACGTGATCGAGCCAGGATTCCTAGGAGAACAGAAATCTAAAGCGGCGCAATTAGGATTAAAGGAATTAATGGCTTTAGGGATACAACCGGATATTGTGGCTTGCCGCTGTGAACATGAAGTGATTGAAAAAGTACGCGAAAAAATCAGCATTTTCGCTAGCGTTCCCGTTTCTCGCGTAGTGAGCGTACACGACGCGGACAGTATTTATTTGATTCCCACCATGTTGCGCAAATACAAACTGGATGAGCAAACTATTGAAGTTCTCGGATTGAAAGAAAGAGTAAAAGAAAATGAAACAGCTAAAAACGAATGGGAATCTTATGTTTACCGAATTCTTGGCATGGAAAAAGAGATTACGATCGGTATTACCGGAAAATATACGGCCTTAAGAGATTCTTACGCTTCAATCATCAAAGCTTTAGAACATGCCGGAACTCATCTCGGAACAAAAGTCAATCTTAAATGGATTGATACCACCTTCTTGAGCGAAGAGAAAGCGGTCAAAGAATTAGCCGAAGTGCAAGGAATATTAGTTCCCGGAGCCTTTGGAAGCAGAGGGGCAGAAGGGAAAATAACCTGCATCAAATATGCTCGCGAACAGAAGATTCCTTATTTGGGGTTGTGTTATGGATTTCAGATGGCGACAATAGAATTTGCTAGAAATGTATGCGGTTTAGTTGGAGCTAATTCTAGCGAAGTGGATCAGAATACTCCACATCCAGTAATTGATTTATTACCGGAACAACAACGTATTGCCGAATTAGGCGGAAATATGCGTTTAGGTGGCTATGATATTGAAGTAAAGGAAAATAGCAGGGCTTACGAGTTGTACGGTTCAACCCTTGCCCACGAAAGATTCCGGCATCGCTGGGAATGTAATCCCGCTTATATCCCACAATTAGAAGCAAACGGGTTGGTCTTTAGTGGAAGAGCGCCGGGAAGAGAGATCATGCAGATTTTAGAATTGCCGCGGGAAGTACATCCGTTCTTTATGGCTACCCAAGCGCATCCTTGTTTTACCTCTACTCCTTTGAAGCCTAATCCAATGTATTTAGGATTTGTGAAAGCGTGCTTGGAGAAAATGGGAATAATTGTTGTACTTTGAAATAAATGGGGTTCTGTTCTTTCTTTTTCCATCTCCACAATCTTTATATATAATCTTCCGATTTAAGCACAAAGCATGTCCTTTAAAGATAAAGTTAAGCACATTTATGAGACCAAGTATAAATGGTTAGAATTGATTCCCTTAACCTTGTTAATTCTGGCCTTACTACAAATCGGGTTGCAAGCCTATACTACAGGAGATTTTCTTCATCGCGGAGTGAGCTTGAAAGGCGGTTCTACGGTTACTATTAATATTGCGGAGATTGATGTTTTAGGATTAGAATCATTTCTGAAACAACAATTTCCCACAGATGACATCAGTGTACGTACTTTAACTGCGGGAGGAAGAGTAGTCGGTGTAGCTATCGATTCCGATATTCAAGATAAAACTATCATTGAAAATTTTGTAAAGGTAGTGGGAGAGAAAGTTGACCTTCAGAAGAGCAGTTATGGAGTGGAAGTAATGGGAGCAGCCTTGGGGGCGAGTTTCTTCAAGCAAGCCGGGATTGCTTTATTAATCTCTTTCTTATTAATGGGAATCGTAGTTATATTATATTTTAGAATTTGGATTCCCAGTTTAGCGGTTATCGTGTGCGCTTTTTCAGATATTGTAGTAACCATGGCTATTTTTAATCTAACCGGAATGAAATTAAGTACGGCTGGAGTGGCCGCTTTTTTAATGTTGATAGGTTATTCTATCGACACAGATATTTTGCTTACCAGCAGAGTATTGCACCGTAAAGAAGGAACGGTGATGGAAAGAATTTATAGTTCTATCAGTACCGGAATGACCATGACTATTA
>JBBSWE010000193.1:0-5185 GCA_038046445.1 Nanobdellota archaeon
GACTTCAGATAAATAGCTGAATGCTCTCAATTCCGGTGGCAGAGTGTCGTTAATTATTAAGATGGAATTTAGCAATAGAGAAACATTATGGTTAGATATATTTACAGTAATATTATACGTTCCAGTCAGGTTATATTGTTTATTTCCGCTGGGATTAGTAGCGTTAGTCCCATCAGCAAAATCCCAAAAATAAGTTACGTTACCGGTTAAATTAGTGCTGACATTAAAGAAAGTAATGTTCCCTACTTCTAGAACCGTTCCGCTCAGAGGAGAAGTAAGGTTGTTGGAAACATTTGATGCAGGAAGAGCGACATTGGTATTGTTGGTGCTGTTAGTATTATTAGTAGGAATAGTACTATTGGTTAGATTGGTGGATTCGTTAAAGGTAAGGTTTAAGGGAAGGATACTAATATTAAATATTGGAGAAGAACCAACATTCCCTGCTAAATCTAATGCGAAAATTCGATAGTAAAGAGTACTATTTCCGGTAAAGTGATTTAAACTGTAATTAAATCTGTTTTCATTGATCCAATTAAGCAGGGAATTGCTCCAATTTCCGCCGCGATTGGTGGAAAAGTAAGTTCCAGAAACGTTTAAGTTAGCATCACTAATGTTTATATCAAAGAGAAGGGTGTCGTTAGCATAAACTACTGTTGGTAAATAGCTAACAGATATTTCTGGAAGAACCCTATCTACTCCGAAAGAATAAGTTTTGTTTTCATTGTTACCAATAGTATTGTTATAATAAAAAATTAAATTATATTCTCCATCATTAAGATTATTTTCGCTAAGGTTAAGGTATTGGAGATATTCAAAGTAATTATAATTTAGGGAAGAGTTTTGGTAAGTTAAGAAAACATTTCTGGTGGCGTTCGTTAAGTAATATTCAATGTAACTCAAATTACTTTGAGAAGCGTTAAGAGTAAAGTTAAGGTAGAAATCGGTGTTCCAGTAAGAACTATTTTGCGGTGAATAGATAATGAAAGTCAGATTACTTGGTGTAACTGTAGAATTGGATAAGTTTTCCGTAGCGCTGGCGTTTATTCCTAGTACCGCATACATATCAATACGAGAATAATTTCTGGTCGAAGCAGAATCGTAAACGCTTTTGCCCGTCTCAAAAAATTTTTGTTGAATTTCGTCTGGTGTAAGTTCCTCTCCGTAAACTAGTTTCCAATATTGTCTTAACAAAGCAGCTGCTCCTGCGGCATGAGGTGTGGCCATGGAAGTTCCACTTAACGAACTCCATCCGTTATTTAGTACGCTAGATTGAATGTTGGTAGCCGAAGCTAACAATTTCAATAAATTTCCGCGATTAAAACGGATGTTATCATTTCCATCTACACCCCCTACTGGAATAGCAGCGGGAACACAAGCGGGATTAGAAATACCATTAGTCCAACCAGAATTACCGGCAGCGATGAAGACGGAAATACCTTTGGCGTAAGAGTCAGAGATAGTCGTAGCCGTCAGATCATCAGGACAATTATTTTGGTAGTGCGTACAGCTGGATCCGTCACAACCTAAACTCATGCTGATAATAGAAATGTCATATTTTTCGGCATTGCGATTACACCAATCTATTCCGGCTACTACATCGGAAGAATAGCCGCTCCCGCCGGCACTGAGCGCTTTTACTGCGACCAATTTTGCCCCCGGAGCTACGCCGCGGTAAGTGTTATCCTTAGAAGCAACAATTCCCGCCACATGAGTGCCATGACCATGATCGTCTTTAGGATCGGGATCGTTGTTGTAAGCATCCCATCCACCCCTGACTTTACTACAGTTCTCCCAGTGGAGGTTAGTGGTAGTAATTCCATCGATTACTTTATCGATTAAGAAACCATAATTAGTTACTGACCCATCGCTCACTAAACGCACATACAGTGTATCTCCTTCTCCGGCCGGAGTCCAAACGTCTGAAAGTGTTTCTTTGTAAATGGCTAGGGTACGATTATTCTGATCGTAAATGTAAATTCGATCTAAGGAATCTCCGTTGCCTAAATTTTCTAAAGAGATATTGGTAAAGTGTAAAGCCAAGTTTGAATAATTTTCTTTAGTAATAATCCAAGTATGATCATAATTATTGGTGTAGGAATGTTCTGATTGCACTGGCGCGGAAAGCTCTTCTATTTCTCCGTTTAACTCATAAGCGAGAGGGTGACAATTTCCTAAAGCGGGATGAGTATAATCTATTCCTGTATCAATAATACAAACTGTTTCTCCATTTCCATCAATGATAGTGCCATTGATAGTGATATTCCATACTGCCGGAACGTTCATCTGGGGTACGCTTTGATCGAGAGTAATACTAACCGGGTAATCTAAAAGAATCTTCTTAACATTCTCATTTTGAGTTAATTCTACTAAGGCTTGCGGATCATGAACTTGTCCGGCTAAAGCATTCACAGTATCATAAGTTTGGGTTACTTCAAAATCAACTTGCTGCTCTTGTACGATTTGTTCTGCATCAGGAAGTTTGTCTTGTTGGATTTCTTGTTGAACTTGTTCTATGGATGCTTTTCCGTCAGTAGTAGAAATATCTATCTTTTCTTCTGGAACCACTACTTCTACTTTATTTTTTAATTCTTCCAGCACTTGCTGCTGATTTTCTTGAATTGCTTCCGTTCTTTGTTCTGTATTTTGGGAAGAGGTTTGAGCAGTATCTTCTAGAATTACTACTATTTTGGGTTGAGCGTTTCCATTTTGGATTTCTTGCACTAAGGCAGGATCCATCTTTTCCGTGCTTACTCTAGTTCCTCCTTCAAATACCACATAACCGGTTAAGGAAGTGCTGGGAACACCAACATAGTTTGTGATCAAGAAATATCCAAATACTGCGGTAACTAGTAAATAACCTAACAGGATCTTAGCATGTGCTCTATTTAAGGTGTAATCCATCTTCTCTTTTTAGAGTAAAAGAAAGCGCAGAGATTTATAAAGTTATTTGTGCCTTTAATAATTATAGTAGAAATCTCAGTGAGCCTAAGCAAGGATAAGAAGTATTTTATCCACGTTACACGAATTGTGGACATTAAACCGGTAACGTACTTGCAAAAAGTGCTGGAGAAGGAAGAATAAGTGGAAAGGGAAAAAGAGGTGATTGATATTTTAAACTAAAAACAGAGATTATTTAAATTATAGCATCTTTTATAAAAGATAAACCCTTAAAAATGAGTAGAAAACTATTACTTTATTTCGTATTTTTTGTACTTACAGTTAGTTTGGTGATTGCTATAACTAGTAGCAGTAGCAGTTCCGGTGGTGGGGGAGGTCCATCGAGCGGAAGTTCACCTAGCGGAGGAGGAGACGGACCGTATTTTTACGGACTAAAATGCTTTGATACTGGTCAACTTATGTTCAAACAAAAACCCTCAATAAAACCAGTAGTCGTTGAAAAAGAGGACGGCACTAATTTTACTATTCTGGGGGAATGGGAAGGAACGACTTTTGCATCTGAAGAGGCAGAGCTAATCAATATAGGGAATTACACTCTTTCTGATTCTACTAATGGAAACAAAACCGTAGAATGTCCGGGTTTAAAGTTCAGTTGTAAACTGGTAAAATTAAATATTCAGAACTGTTTTTATGAAGAGAATAAAGTTACAACAGAATTTACTTTGACCGGAGAAGGCACTTTCGCAGACGACTTGCGGTTTAAATTTAAGAATTGGAATTCGTCCCATGTTCTGGAATACCAGAAAAATACCGTAATCTCATCTGAACTGAAAAATGTTCAGCTCCAAGATAAAGGAAATAATACTTATACATTGGAAGTTACTAGTGCTAATCCTATTTCTTCACTTGAAGTAACTTATTCTGCATGTATTGGTAAGTATTATATTTATTCGAAGATTGATTGTACAGAAAAAGAAGAAATTCCGCTTTCAGTTAATGCGATAAAACCAACAAATGATGAAACTACTCTGAAAGAAGTTATAAAAGAGAAACAAAAAGAACAAAGTATTTTTTCAAAAATAATTATTCTCTTTAAAAGATTAATAGCTTCCGGACTTTGTCCGCCTTTTGCAGACTCTTCTAGTTCTTCAGCACTCCACTCCAAAAATGTTTAGGCTTATTTCAAGCATCCTCATTTTTTACTAATCCTGCCTTCGGGGTTCCATGAATTAGTTATAAAATCATATTATTTATAACCTATCGCTTTAAGGGTAAGAAAGGATACTTCTTTTTCTTTCTTTTCTGGCGCATCCTCCAATACATCAAGGCAGAAAGGATAAAGATGAAGCCGGCTAAAGCCAAAAGTGGTAAGGTAAGTGATTTAAGTTTAATCTTTTCCCACCAGGAAGAGCTGCTTTCATTAATGCTTTGATTATTCTCTGAAATGGTTATGTTCATAGCGGTTACATTAGAAGTTAAGTTTGTTTTATTGGAAGCAGATTTTGGAAGAGATGGAAGAGGCGCTTTAGCTTCATGAATGTTCTTTAAGGTAAAATTGGTCTTAATGTCTTTAGCATCGATGCTGTTTAAAGTTACACTTAAATCGTTGTAATTGTCGTCATCCAAATCAAATTTAAGCGTATCGTTGACGGAAAACAGGGCGCGGATGGTCTTGCTCTGAATCAGGACATTTACCACGTAAGCGGTCATGCTTTCAATAGACAGGTAGTGCTCTTCTTTCGCAGCGGTGAATTTGATTTTATCTTCTTTAGCGATAACCGCAGTATATCCGGCCTGCAGCTGTGATTCAGTGGCGATGTAAGTTGTAGCGGTAGTTATCCCTCCTCCGCCACCCCCACCTCCTCCTCCACCAGAACTACTGCTAGAAGAACTGCTACTAGAAGAACTGCTGGAAGAGGAAGTTACACTAAACGAATAAGTGGAGCTATTGGTGTGGGTGGTGGTAAAATTATCAGTAACGTTTAAGGTAAAATTATAGGTTCCAACCACAAAATTGTTCCAGGACCAGCTGCAGTTCCAAGAAGTAGCGGTAAGGCTGCAGGTAGAATTAATAGAAGTGCCGTTAAAGTATAAAGTAACATTAGAAATTCCCGAATAATCAAAAATGGTAGCATTTACGCTCTGATTAAGGTCCTGCTGCAAATGTACGGAACTATCGTAAGAGATAGAAGTGACGTTTGGGGGAAGAGTATCGTTAACAATCACGGTTATGTTAGTTCGGTTTGAGCTATAACCATCGGAAACGTTTAAAATAACAATAAAATTT
>JBBSWE010000194.1:0-2209 GCA_038046445.1 Nanobdellota archaeon
CTCCCTCCGTCACCACACCAATACTCGTATTCGTACTGAGATATTCATTCCGCGCGTTAAAAGTTACAATCTTGTTGGTGGTATTTTCTGCCAGCACATCATAATTTTCGATTTCGATTCCAGGAATGATCACTTTCAATGAGGCTGTATCTCTTCCATCATTAGAAGTTACCACACAGGTGAAATTCTTTTCTCCTGGCGAGGTGAAGTCCAGATACATGTAATCATACAAGCTTTGGTTTCCGGTCAAGTTCAATTGGTACAGAGATACAATGCTCTCAGTACAATTCCAGCTTACTCCCGGAATTGTTTGATTCAGGAGTTCGTTCCGCACTTCAAATTCAAAGATACGTTCAGAATCATTGCTGTACAATGTTCTTATTGCTCTCGTCCGGAGACCAAACCGAATTGGTTTAACTTCCACATCAGATATATTTGCGGAGGTTGCGATGTAGTACTAAGAAAATACTAATTGATATCTTTAAGAAAAGAAATAAACCAAAATTATAAAAAATATAAAAGAGATTAAAAATATAACTAATAATATTCTAATTATTTTAACATATTTTAATATCGCCTTATCCTTTATATCTTTCTGGAATAATATTTGGAATGGCCATAAGTTAGGTAGATAATGTAAAGGTATAAGCTTTTTTTTGTCTTTAATTTTATAAGTAAGGAAAGCCACTAGTGAAAAAATTAAAATAAAAGAAATCCCAATTAATATTGGTAAGATTAAGTAAAGAATATCTATTTTGGTCAATGACAGAGCCATAGTTTCATCTTCTCTTTTTATTTAATACGGAAGCATAAACTGAGTACGATAAAACATTAACAAAATATTCTTTGAAGGCAATTATTAGATAGATCAGAATAAAGAAGAGATATTTTATGGGAGAAGCAGATACAACTATTGTGTAGTATTGTTCTCTAAGAAATGAAATGGCAGTTATTATAGTTAAAGGTATTATCTCTAACAGAATCCAACTAATTGTATACCGTTTAGAAAATAAATTTTTAGACCTTAAATTAAAAGCACTTGAAAAATTATATTCCCTCACATACTCTAACAAAGCGCAAGGAATAAGATAAAGGCCTACTATGTAGGAAATTAAGAGTAAAAATACCAATAAATAGCCGACATTCCCGAGGATAGCAAGCAACCCACTAAAATAATTTATTAAACCAAAAATATCTCCAAATTTAGGGAAACCACCAAACCAGAAATACAAAATTAAAGAAATAAGTATTGTTGGAAGAAAATAAATAGAGACAATTAACCAGCCATAAAACCCTCGTTTAAACAATTCTAGGAAATTGTTCCAAGAAGGTAGTTCCCATTTACCCTTTTGAGTGAATTCGCCTACCTTTAAAATGTAACCCATTGCAAGAAAACCAGTAATAATGTACAAAAATGGGATTCTTGCGAAAAAGAGTATAGATAAAAGTAAAATCCTCCAGTTAGAGAATGGTCTTTTTATTGACTTCCAGAATATAGTTGTTAATTGTTCCATTCTTGTAGTAAGATTAAAACCATTTATCTTTTTTTCGTTTTGGGGTTTGTTGGCTTTACTGGTGTAATCTTAACTATTACAGTTTGACTATTTAAAGTCACTGAAGTGATAGTACTTCCTTCTTTAGTTTTCGCTGAGCCACCACTCTGAACTTTTTGCAATTGTTTCTGGGAGAGGCCACCACCAGCATATTTCTGTATAATGTTCTGAATTATCAAATTTGAACCAGCATTACGAGATTGGACAGCTACTTTATCCATCTCGTATATATTTTGATGATCGCTCTGGAATTTAGTAATATCTGTTTTCCTTAGACAAAGGAACTCACAGCTAGGATCAGATTCAACATATAAGCCTGAGCCTGCAAAAATCTCTCCTTCTGGTTGAACATCGTCTCCAAGTGGCATTCCACCGGAAGCTGCACTTAAAAAGTCCTTGATGATTGCTTTATTTCCTTCATTTCTATGATTTTTCAACGTTGTTTTCAAACTTTCATCACTTGTTCTAGACATAAGAATAGCATAACCGATATTATAAGAAATAAATTCACCAGCTGATTTTAGCATTCCAAAGGGATCCGGTCCTGCTGTGTGTGATTCCGGTTTATGCCCCGTTGGATCTGTCTTTCCATACGGATTCCCCCTCTCAAACATATATCTGTTCAGAGACTTGGGATCGTATACATTAGGGATGAG
>JBBSWE010000195.1:0-2077 GCA_038046445.1 Nanobdellota archaeon
ATAATTTTCCAAGTGCTCCATCAGAAAGGGTTCGATACTTTATATACAATAAAAATTTAATAAAAAATTACTTTTTCTTCTTGCGTAAGACACCATACAAGATCCAAGCAATCACCGCTACTACTGCATAAGGTAAGACCATTACTAATAGCTTGAATAAACCACTCAAACTGTCTACAAAGCTGCTTACCAAGGCAGAGAAGCTAACCAATGCCACATTCGCATAAGCAGATTGCTTTTCTTGCAAAGAAACATAAACGCTAGAGTATTCCACTTCGGTGTCGATATTCTTAACTCTCTCTTGCAAGTATTTGATGGTTCTTTCCTGATCAAAAATACGGTCGTTTAAAGTAATCTTATCGCTTACTTCGGTAGCCTCCAAGAACATCTTTTGGTAACGCTGTAACCTTTCTTGTTCGGCTTGTAGTTCTACTTGCAGATTAGTGTAACTGCCAGTAACGTCTTCGCTATTTTCACTGAAAGAGGTTACCGCACCAATTTCCTTAAGCTGAGAAACCACTGCGACATATTTCTTACTATCAATCTTCAAAGTGTAATATCCATAGTAGTAAGGATGTTCAGCATCATACTTTTGCACATTTTCATTTAATAGATAAGCTCCACTAGAAGTAACAATAACTTTTAATTTCTCTTCCGCAGTTTTAAACCCTCCTTGTTCCACTTCGCTGTTAAGGTTAGCGGACTTAGTTAGTTTTCTTTCCGTTACTTCGGGAGCAAAAGATTCGCTAGGAGCAGGCATATATTCCGCATCGGCGCTTTCAGCATAACCAGCAGAACTTTTTGCCATGAAAACCCCACCATAACCATTAGAACTACCGGTGGCGTTACTTACCATTAGAAAAGCTCCCACTAGCAACAATACTAACAAGATCATCAACCAATTATCTTTAATTTTTCCCCATTGTTCTTTAAATGTCATTTTAAGACCTCCGTATAAATACTAGTAAAAGAATGACCTATATAAAGATTAGTTATACTTCCAAAGTAGTTGAAGTTATAATAAAGGTAAGAAATAGTTTTGTTGAAAAGTCCATTGGCATAAGGTCAAAATGCCTTTTATATTACTTCAAAAAGCGTCGCTGGGGGTTGTCCCTTACGGGGAAGCAGCTTCATAAGAAATAATATAAATCATTTTGAAGCCAATGGAGAAACGAAGTGAAGTTTTCAACAAAACTAAAATAACAAAAACTATCTCAACTTAATATGTGCTTCTGCCAACTGCTCCTCTTTAACTACGGAAGGAGCGCCATTCATCAAGTCTTGAGCATCCTTGTTCTTGGGAAAGGCAATTACTTCTCGAATGGAATCTTTGCCAGCCATAATCATAGCCCAGCGATCCAACCCAAAGGCAATTCCGGCATGGGGAGGAGCGAATTTCAAAGCATCCAAAAAGAAACCGAACTTCTGTTGCGCTTCCAGTTCTGTTAGTCCCAAAGCACGAAATACTTCCGCTTGTAAGTGAGAATCATGAATCCTAATTGAACCGCCGCCTAATTCACAACCGTTCAAAACTAAATCGTAAGCACGAGCATGCACTCGACCCTTATCAGTATGTAAATAAGGTACATCTTCCGGCTTGGGAGCAGTAAAAGGATGATGTACACTTACCCAACGCTGCTCTTCTTTGCTCCATTCAAAGTTAGGGAAGTCCACCACCCAAGCGAAACTGAACTGTTCTCCGCTTTCTTTTCTGAAATCAGGCTTATCGGACTGATACTTCTCTTGCGCTTCTTTATAGGAAATTCTTCTAAACGGAATCTTCAAATCATAATTTAATACTTTTTTCCAGACATATTGCATCAACCTTTCCATCAAAGCGTAGATTCCTTCTTCATCCATAAAGGACATTTCCATATCTAGCTGAGTAAATTCCGGCTGGCGGTCTGCACGTAAATCCTCATCTCTGAAACAGCGAGCTAACTGGAAGTAACGATCTAATCCTCCCACCATTAACAATTGTTTAAACTGTTGTGGTGATTGAGGCAGGGCGAAAAACTTTCCAGGATTAACTCTACTAGGAACTAAATAATCTCGTGCTCCTTCTGGAGTAGAGTTA
>JBBSWE010000196.1:0-4907 GCA_038046445.1 Nanobdellota archaeon
ACTTTTGGCAAAGGAGATAAAGCCAAATTCACTTTAGCTGGCGGAGAACATTATGTTACCATGAACGAAGTATCTTCCGATTACGTGAAGATTAATGTTACCAGCACTTTGCAGCAAGCAACAATTTATGTTGGCAAAGAAGTTAAGTTTAACCTTAACGGAGATGGTTATTATGACTTAAGTGTGAAGTTGAATGGCATTAATGTTACAGCGAAGAAAGCTACTTTATTGCTGAAGAGTATTGCTGAAGTAATAACTGCGGCTAAGCCGGCAACAAGTGCACCTCAAGAAGAAGTTGCTGCTCCTGCGGAAAGTTTGTTGGATGAAACTGAAGTTCCTTTAGAGACCGTAACTGGGATGGGTCAAAGTCAGAAAGAAATGGTTTTAGCCGGGCTGGTGGCAGTAGTAATAATTATTGTGATACTGGCAGCAGTTATCTTTGTGCGCAGAAGGTATCATGAACATAAACGAGGAGAAAGATAAGTTTTTATTTTCTTTTTTTTTACTTTTATATTTCGATATTATAGGTGGAATGGATTCGGATTAAATAATTCCGGGGATAAATTTCCATTTCACTTTCTTACAGTATTCTACATAATCCGGATCCTTCATTAGATGCCTTTCTTCTGTCCAGGCTCGGAAATAGTAGATTACGCTCCAAAATCCCATCCCTAAAGCAAAGGGCCAGCTCATCACCGGTAGTAGAGTAATCCACCACATTAAATTCTTGCTGATGTATGCTGGATGTCTGATTACTGAATAAGGAAACTTAGTGACAATGCCTCGATTAGTCAAATTAGAAGATTTCATTCCTAAGGCTACCGTTGCCCAAACGTAGATAATCAGCAGTAACACTACTATTATTCTAAAAAATAAAGTCCACCCTGAACTCCAAAAGGTTACGTAATCATTGGCTCCCCACGGGATGTAAGCGCCGACGATAGAATTAAAAGGGGGATAACAAATTAAGGCCACAAACCAGCCTAGAAAAGTGGGCTCAACCGATTTGACTACATTCTTTAGTTTGTGCGATTCAAAAGTATAACCAATAGAGAAAATCAAGGTGTCAATAGTGAATAGTAAAGTAAAAGCAAAGGGATACCATTGAAAATTATTCTTGGAAGTGAGTAAATTTCCGATATTTCCATAGAAGAAGTTAATCATAGTGGGAAGGAAGAATAGTTTTACTAAAATAAACAATAAGGCTACTTTCTCTTCATGTTCTAAACTAAAATTTCCTTGCCGCTGAAAAAATGCTTTTAAGTTGCGTAACAATGCTCGGAAAAATAGATAAGATTTATTCTCAGAATATTCTTTGACGAAGAACAGATACAGAATCGGAGCGAGAACTAAGTAAGCTAAGAAGAGATAAAGCAGAGTGTCTTGAGTTTTTATGCTTAAGGTATTTTGATAGTAAGAGAGATAGCGAAATAAAAGTATACCTGCACCGTACAGGATGACACTAGAAAAATATAATTGTAATCCACGTTTTAATCTGCTCATTTTATTTTCCTTTAATTTTTATTTAACTAATTACCTTTTATTCTCTCATTATCCTTCAATATTTATCAACTGATTGGTTTCACTCTCTATTCTCTTCTGGAAATCAGCTCCGGTTTCCCCTTCTCTTTTAGTAGTATTTAAGGCGGAAAGTAAGGCTTTGGTTAAATTAAATTCCGTTTCTAAATCAAACAATTTATTTTGCTGCAAATGTTCTTTAATCAATTGCTCTTCTACCTGTTCAGTAGAAGTGGAGACTAAATTAATTTCTTCAAATTCTTCACTTTCTAATTGTGAGGTATTCTTCATGATGAAATAAGCTCCCCTTTGATAGAGCTGCTCGAAGAAGTTTTTGAAATCTATCTCGGAAGCTTTGCCACTCTTTAACTTTCCAAATAATCTAACCGTTATCAAGGAATCTTTTACTTCCATTGCTGAGACCATTCTTCTAAATTCCGAATTTACCTGTTCAGTATTTTTGTGGTTGCAGTTGAAAGAAATAGATTGGTGTTTGATGATTTCTAAAGGAATCCAGGTTATATCTTGTTTAGGATTTATCTGTTCCAAATTCGCTTCTTCCACTTTAACCATATAATAGCCACCTTTTCCGTACTGTTCCAGTTCTGCAAAGTTATTTGGAAATAATGCGCCAGGATAAGTAAGTGTACCATAATTTTCTACTTCTATCAGGGAAGGATGGTGCACATGTCCGCCGGCATAATAATTAAAGTTCTGGGGTAGGAAGGATAAAGGTTGCGATTCCATCTTTTCCAAATGCTTCGGCTTCAATTCAGAAAGGGTGGTATGGAAAAGAAAAATCTTGTAGCCTGACTCTTGTTCTAAATCGGAAAGAGAAAGGTTTTGATAATACACTTTGTCTAATAATCCTTTTTTGCCCAGCATCCCAGTAATCTTTGTTTTGGTTTTAGGATTTATGGTGAACTTTAAATGAAGATTATTTTGTTCATCTACCCCTCCTTTGCAAACGTTAATAAGAAGGCCAGCATTTTCCAATACATCTAGCATAGTTTTGCCGCTGGGAGAAAAATCATGCGAGCCAGCGATGGCGTAGATGGGAATATTCTTTTCTTGCAGTTCTTTTAAGGATTTAGTAACTATCTTAAGAGTATCTAGAGGAGGAAGAGAAGTGTTAAATAAATCTCCCGAGAAGAGAATGAAATCTACTTCCTGTTCCAGACACTGCGCGATGGCTTTTAGGAAGGCTTGGGTGGACAAGTCACGCATCTTCTGGTCGCGCCAAGAGCCCAAGTGCAGATCGGCCAAATGAGCGTATTTCATAGCTTAAGCTGAATCTTTTGGGTTTATATTGATTGTGGTAATAAGGTAGTTAGGTTAAATATCCTTAAAATAACCTTTTTATATTATTTGGGGCGAAATATGGGTTAAAATAGCCTTTTGGGCACAAAATTGTCCTTTTTTGTTTTAGATAGACCACCATGCCTTTAAATAATTGTTTTACTTTTAGACTTCTGATGAAAAAGAAATCATTAGTAAAATTAACTAAAACATCTGGGAGGATGAATATGAAACAAAAAATAAAAACAGCAATTTTGTTTTTAGCGCTAGTAACGCTTATGCTAAGTGTAGTGAGCGTAGGAGCGACTAAAGATACCACCTTGGAAGTGGAGCAGATCGGAAAAGCGGAACTTTACGATCCGGTAAAATTTAGTTTTACGGTTAAGAATATAGGAAGTGAACCTGTTTATACTCCTTTAAGGTTTAACTTTAAAGGAGCAGATGAGAGTGTGAATCTTCAGTATTATGATATGCAATTGTCTACTGGAGAAATCAAAAAGATCCCTTATGATAAGAATCAAAGAAGTTATGGGGGAGTGATTGACCTTTTGGATCAAGGAGCGGAAGCTAGAAGAGGGAACGTAGAAGGGTTAAAGAAAGTAATGGTGTATAAATCCGATGGAACTATCCGTTGGGCTATTCCTAATCGTCAAGAATTGACTTATGAAACTGGTATGCCTGACTTAATCGAGATGGCCGAGCAGACCAAATGGTTGTATGTAGATGAATATCAGCAAAATCTGAATAATCTAAAAGTAGTGAACGAGATTAAACAGCGAATGGGAGAAGTTTTAGGTTATCCTGTAAATAATTTAAATAGTCAGAACATTGAAAAGTATGCTGAAGAAGCAGCTCAGGCTCGAGTGAAAGTGTACCGAGCTAACTTCCAAGAATTTATTAACCTAGATAAACCAGCTATCTTGTTAAATCCGGGTGAATATGTTCAAGTAGAGAAAGAAGGTTTTGGAGTTAGAGGATTCCAAGTAGGAAATAATCGAGTTAAGGTTAGCTTAGCCGGAGTTGATTTAGGAGAAAATAATAAGGACAATGATAATTTAATCTTAAACGTTAAGATAGATAAGCGCGAACCTTTGTATCTAGCCGGTCCTGTGCAAGAAGTTTCTTCTACCGGCGTGGTTAGTGCGGTAGATTGGCATCCCGCTTTACTTAAGGGTGAATACTGGCTTTTTCCTTACACTGAATACCAAGACGCAGAAGGAAAAATTTGTGTAACCATTGAAGGAAGAAACATTTGTGAGCACATGAATGTAATCCTAAATGGGCAGTATCTATTGGATGGTAAGTATTATCCTTTTACTGTAGATGGACAGAAACAGGAATTAAGCGCCTTTCATAAATTGTTCTTTAAGATGTTGAAAGCAGAGAACTATGATTGGTTGGTTAAAAACTTTCCGGGATTCCTTAGCTTCAAAGTGAATGGGGTTAAGGTTACCATGATGGACTTTGGAACTAAAGTTGAAATTATTAGTTCTGGAAAAGAAGTACCTCCCGTTCCGATAACTTTGAATAAACCTGTTCTTACTTTAAATTATAATGGAAAAGTGGTTAGTGAAAAGGAGACCATTGAAATTCCCTTAGGTAAATCTTTTGGGGACCAATTAGTGGTTACAGCTACTGATCCAAATGGTAAGAAATTACATGTGGGGATAGCAAAAGTTTCTCCTGCGGATGATGTCTTAAAGATGTGCGATATTTTTCCAGGAGGAACTTGTTGGAGTGAAGGACACTATTTGAACACTGGAGAAAAATCTACAGGGAGTTTTGACTTTTACTGGAATCCTTCTAAGCAGGGAGTATATGACCTAACTTTAGAAGCGTGGGAGATTGATAGTCCTTCCGTGAAATCAGAATTTAAATTCCAACTAAAAGTTAAAGAAGCAGAAAAGCTCAAGCCGGAATTATCTTTGACTTACCAAGGGAAAAAGTTAAGTGAGAATGGACTGATTGAAATTCCCGTAGGTAAATCTTTTGGTGATGATTTAATCTTAACCGTAAATGATCCCAACAATGAGAAATTGTTTGTAAAGATTAAAAGTGTATCCCCCAAAGATAATGTGTTAAAGTTGTGC
>JBBSWE010000197.1:0-5094 GCA_038046445.1 Nanobdellota archaeon
AAGATTTCTATACTCCAGAATACAATTAAAATGCTTCAGAATAGTGAAGTATTACTAATCACCGCAACCTTTATAAATAATCCCCTTAATTTAAATGGAAAGTCCGAGTTAACGCGCATTAGGACTGAAGCAAGTTTCAGGTTCTTCGCAGGAAGAAGTTAATGTGCTCATTCTTGGATAACATTAAATTCAGAGGAAAAACAAGCAAAAATGGCGGAAAATAAAGTCGATCCGAATTTCAAACATATTGTCAGAATCGCTAATGTCGATTTACCCGGAAATAAGCCTATTCTAGTAGCCTTGACCAATATCAAGGGTATCGGGATAAATTTTGCGGATACGGTGTGCAAGTTGGCTCACGTCGATATCAAAACCAAAACAGGTTATCTTTATAGCGAACAAATAGAAAAAATTAATGCTATCGTCAATAATCCTGGGAAAAATGATATTCCCACCTGGATGTTCAACCGCCGCAGGGATTATGATACTAACGAAACCAAACATCTCATCACCGGAAATTTAATTTTTGTGCATGATAACGATTTAAAGAGATTAAAGAAAATCAAATCCTTAAAAGGAATAAGACATATCAGCGGACTTCCAGTAAGAGGACAGCGCACTAAAGCTCACTTTAGAAAACATAAGGGTAAAGTAGTAGGAGTATCCAAGAAGAAAGCTACTCCCGGAGCTGCTGCTCCTGCCGCCAGTAAGGAGAAAGGTAAGAAATAGGTGAACATTCATGGGAGATCCAAAAAAACTCAAAAAGAAATATACACCGCTAGCTCATCCGTGGATTAGGTCTACTATCGAAGAGGGTAAGACCTTGAAAAAGGAATATGGATTGACTAAATATAAAGAGATCTTAATCGCCAGTTCGTTCTTAAAGAAATATAAAGATATTGCTAAAAAATTAATCGCAGACAAGACTGTTCAAGGAGAGAAAGAAAAGAAACAGATGATGGACAAATTGCAGCGTTACGGCTTATTGCAAACCGGTGCCGGTTTGGACCAAGTCCTTAGCATCCAATTAAAAGACGTATTGGAACGGCGTTTACAAAGTATAATTTTCAGAAAGGGGTTCGCTCGTACTATGAAACAAGCCCGGCAATTTATTACTCATCGTCACGTTTCTATTGGTAACCAAGAAATTACTTCTCCGGGCTATATGTTAACTATCGAAGAAGAGAACGTTTTGAATTTTAAAAGCACTTCTTCTTTATCTAACGCCGATCATCCGGAAAGAGTGCTTATTGTAAGAGCTCCTGCTCCTGAGAAGAAAGAAGGAGAAGAGAATAAGGATGGTCAGAGAAGATTTGATCGGAAAGGTGGCCGTGCGGTTAGACCAATCAAAAGGCAAGGAGGTAGAAGATGATGAGAGACAATTTCACCCGTGGTCCGCGCGAGAATCGTTATGCTCAGAATCAATCTTCTTTTCCGCAGCAAAAGATTCGCTGGGCCATCGCCCATATTTTATCTACATATAATAATACTATCATTACCGTAACAGATATCACCGAAACGGAAACTCTAGCCCGAAGCAGCGGTGGACAGATGGTTACTTCTGATCGCTTAGAAAGTTCTCCTAGTGCCGCTTTAGGCGCAGCTAAGAAGATTGCTGAAATCCTACGTGAAAAAGGAGTTAATGGTTTATACATCAAAGTAAGAGCCAGAGGAGGAAATAATATTTCTAAGAGTGTGGGTCCCGGAGCTCAAGCCGCGATTAGAGCTTTCTCTCGAGAAGGATTCAGAATCGGCCGAATCGAAGAAGTTACTCCCGAACCACATAATGGCTGCCGCATGAAAGGCGGAAGACGAGGAAGAAGAGTATAAAGGTGAACTCCAAGATGACTATTAAACTCGAAAAAATTAAGGACGAACGCAAGAAGAATAAGATTTCTTTCTTAGTTAAAAATAGTGATGAAGTCTTTACCAATACTATTCGAAGAATGATTGTAGAAGAAGTTCCTACTTTAGCGGTAGAAGACCTAGAGATTAAAGATAATGGCTCCGCCCTTTATGATGAAATGTTGGGATTGCGTTTAGGTTTAACTCCCATCAAGACGGATTTAAAAAGTTATGAATTGAAAGAAAAATGTAAGTGTGCTGGAGCAGGATGTGCTAAGTGCGAACTAAAGATGACTTTGAAAGCCAGTAAGAAGGGTTATGTTTATGCCGAAGAAGTTCAAAGTGCCGATCCCGAATGCATTTTTGTTTATCCGAAAATGCCTCTGACCAAATTATTATCAAAACAAAAGATGGATTTAACCATGACTGCTATCCTCGGACAAGGTAAGAATCATGCTAAATGGATTCCCGGCCTGCCTATTTATCGACGTGAGCCGGTAATTAAAGTTAACGGAAAAGTAGCCGATGCGCAGAAAGTAGTCAGCCATTGTCCGCAAGGGATTTTCGCTTTGAAAGGAAATTCTTTAGAAGTGATTAAGGATAAAGTTTATGATTGCAATGATTGCCAGCAGTGTGTAGATTTGGACAAAAATATTTCTTTAGAAGAAAGCGGTGATTTCATTTTCACTCTAGAAAGTTGGGGACAATTAAATTGCAAGGAAATCTTAATTCAAAGTGCAGAACTATTAATTGAAAAAGTTGAAGAGATGGAGAAATTAATCTAAAATGGTCAAACGGACTGGTCCTACTAATTACCAATTGAAATTGTTGGTAACGGAACTTCAGCCGCATACTATTAAAAGTAGATTCTGGAAGAGAGTATTAGAAGAAGTAAACAAACCTTCCCGACAGAGGAGAGAAGTTAATTTATATAAAATTGAACAGTTTGCTCAAGAAGGAGAAACGGTTTTAGTTCCAGGAAAAGTGTTAAGTGTAGGAGAACTGAAAAAGAAAGTGGACGTAGCGGCCATGAACTTTTCTGCCGAAGCTAAGCAGAAAATTACTGAAGCAAAAGGTAAAGTGTATTCCATTTCAGAATTATTACATAAAAATCCCGAAGGGAAGAAAGTGAGGATTCTAGGATGATGAAGATCTACAACGGTGAAGGAATGATTTTAGGACGTCTGGCGGCAGAAGTAGCTAAACAAACCTTACAAGGAGAAAAAGTAGTAGTGATTAATTGTGAAAAGACGGTCATTAGCGGAAGAAAAACTAATGTTATAACTCAAGAAAAAGATAAACGTTTGCGTAAAGGTTATCCCTTAAAAGCAGCTAAGTTCAGTAGACTACCCGATCGCGCTTTCAGAAGAACTATTCGCGGAATGCTTCCCTGGAAAACTGCCCGCGGTAAAGAAGCTTTTGACTTAGTGATGTGTTACGTCGGCGTTCCAACTGAATTTCAAGGCAAGGAAACCATTATCGTTAAAGGAGCATCTTATAAGAAGTTGCCTAATTTGAATTATATCACTTTAGGTGAAGTATGCAAAAGTTTAGGTGGTAAGTTATAAAATGGAAAAAAACATTCTCACACGAGGAAAAAGAAAGCAAGCTACGGCTCGAGCTACACTTAGAACCGGAAACGGTAAAGTAAAGATTAACGGCCAGTTGTTAGACCATTTCAGCAATAAATATTTACGTTTAAGAATCATGGAACCTTTGATCCTAGCCGGAGAAACAGCTAAAAAAGTTAACATCGATCTGCATGTAGATGGCGGAGGAATCAATGGACAGGCTGACGCTTGCCGCTTAGCTATCGCCAAAGCTTTGGTGCAACACGAATCTGGATTGAAGAAAACTTTTTACGATTACGACAGATTGTTGTTAGTAGCAGACGTGCGCCAGAACGAAGTTTCCAAGCCTAACGACTCTAAGCCCAGAGCGAAGAGACAGAAGAGTTACAGATAAGGTTGTTTTTATCTTTTTAAAATTATTCTTTTGTTGTTTAAGTTATCTATTCGTCTTAACCAAAATGTTTCCAGTAAATTCTTCCCACGAAACATATCTTTTCTTCTCTTTATTTGGAAGAACACAAATTTTAATTCCCTCGTTAAACAATTGAATGAAGTTCTTCAGTCTCATGCTTAAATTAGGATTCTGGGCAGCAAAGTTTTCTAATTTTTTCTGGCAGTCTTTCCTTTGCTTTTTGTTAAAATAGCATTTACGGAAACAGTTTGTCCTTTGATACCATTTAATTAGATAATAAATACGTTTTGGCTGGCATTTTGCTTTCACACTAGCCAAAACACAATTTATCTCGTCATACATTATGTCTTGGTTTTTAATCCTGCTTTTTATGTCCCTCAACAAATCCTTCTCAGTAAATATGCAAGGCAATATTTTCTTGATCTTATCTTCAGGAAGAACATCTCTTATAGAAAGCTGATGATGCCCTATTAAATTAGCTAAATGCTGCCATACGGTTGATTCCTTACATCTTCTCTCTTGGGAAATTTGTGGTATGTTTAACCCTTTCTTGAACAGATAAAGCGTTTTTTGTGCTGAGAAAGGCAGCTTCTGGTATTCTATCTGCTGCACGTAATTTTCGTGTTTTTGCAGATTAGTAATAGCTGTGTTTGGATTAAGCGGGAATTTCTGCTCAAACCTTTGCAGCAAGTCTCGGCGGTACTTGTAAGTGTCAGCATGGAAAATGTAGGCAAGCCAGCCTTCCAAGGATTCCACCGCTTTTTCTCTGGTGATTAAACCCTTGGAATAAAGCCTATGCAGCTCTTTCATTCGCTGATTGAATTTACGAGTATTCTTTCTTCTGATAATTCTGTAATGAAAGAATAGTCTCATGCCCAGAAAGATTATTCCTCTTTGTAATCTCATTATCTTTGATTTTTCTGGATGCAGCTCTAGCCCAAGATGCTCTTTAAGAAAATGTTCAATAAGCGCTTTGTATCCTAAGAGTACTTTTCTATCCTTGTTTAAAATTAAGAAATCATCAACGTATCGGATATAATATTCTGATTTTAATTTGTGTTTGACAAATTGGTCTAGTTCATTCAAATAAACATTTGCAAAAAACTGGCTGGTTAAATTGCCTAAGGGCATCCCTTTGCCAAAAATATCCGCATGATGATTAGATAAAATTACTTCAATCAGCCATAATACCTGTAAATCAGTTATTTTTCTTCTGAATTATTGAAAGTAAAATATCGTGGTCAACCGTTTCAAAATAATGTTTGA
>JBBSWE010000198.1:0-1145 GCA_038046445.1 Nanobdellota archaeon
CTTATTTTTAAAGGTTTAGTTATATTCTTGCCAAACAAGCTATTCTCCAACACAAATAAATTTATAAATAACCCCTTTTGACCCAAAAGAATGAACAAAACTCTAGCTTCATTGTTAACGGCCTGTGCCATAGGATATTCCTGCGCTACTTTACCTGTATCTGAAACTCTTACTTCAGATTTGAATCAGGAAGAAGATTCTTGTTTGGAACTGAAAGATTTGTACGCTTATCATTGTCCCCCTTCTCACCAACGTTCTGGTTTCTGCCGTTATCTTAAACAAAAGATAGAAGATTTGGAAGATCAAGAAGGAAATCCGGCGGGAGAAGAATCTTTCTATTCTCCAGAAAATCCAGAAAATTATTATTAGTTCTACATTTGTAAACAAAAAGTTAAACTGTTATCATTAAAGCGGTTTTTTTAGAGTTTCTACAGACGGACCGCCAAACTGAACTAATTCCAAATCATCTGCCCGGTACAAGCAATACAATCCGATAAGCACGGCAAATTCTTCTCTTCCAAAACGATTATCACTGAGAGCAGCAATATAATTAGCTTTAAAGCGAACTAAATCTCCTTCCTCCCTACTCGAAATTTCTTGAGCAAAAGCATATTCTGGATTAGGCTGAAAAAGTTGGTCCAGAAATCTCCCTAAAAAGGTATCATAATGTAATCTTGGGTCCGAGCTTAAGGTTCTGTCTCGGACATCAGCCAAGAATCTTTGAGGATCGCTTTCAATCACTCCATGAATAGTAAACTTAGAATCAGCCGGAGACCCATAATTTATGACTCTAACTGCAGACTGGCGGTTGCTTCCATAACGACCTCCAAAATCAGTATCCTTACTTAAAGGATGACCGATAATAAAATCCCCCACCATCAATCTTCCTAAGGCTCTTTCCGCTCTTAAGATCGGCTTATCTTCCATCCCGGGCTAAACACACTACTTCTATTTAAAGGATACTATACTAAAAGATACAATTCCGTCAAGAACTATTACTCCAAATAGGAAATCTTCTCCATCTGCAATCCGAAAATTTAAACGGATGATGGACCCCTGTTATACGTAGAGAGCCTTTGATGGCGAACGGAGTTTTTTTGTCACCGAAAATCTATTGGCGGCGTAGTTTTCACCAACTTTGAGGA
>JBBSWE010000199.1:0-18106 GCA_038046445.1 Nanobdellota archaeon
GAAGCTGGAAAGAAATATACTTCCGTAAAGAATATATTGAGTAGATAAATAAGAACATATAGCTAATCATGGTTGCCAGAGCAGCACCATTAATGCCCCATATATTTATTAAAATATAATTTAAAATAATATTAATTATTGCCCCTAAAAAGATAATTTTTGAAACCAGCTTTGGATAACCAAAAGCATTAATGCTAGTTAAATTGATACCACTGAAGATAACAAATATTGTAGAAATAACTAAAAATATTAAAGCGGTTCCTGCAGCTAAATATTCTGGGCCGAACATCACCCTCAGCAAAAAGTCACGAAATATTATTAGGACAACCGTAATTGGCAAAATCAACAAAAAGAGATATTTATAAATATACTTCAGATAAAAACCAATCTTTTCTTGAGCATTTCTGTGCCATAATTCTGTAAATAAAGGGAATGTTACTGTAACTATTGCGGAACCAACGAGCATAAATATGGTGGCTAAAGGCAAAGCTGCATTGTATAATCCTACCTCTTTTAATGAAGTCATGGAAGTTAACATTAATGTATCCGTCTGCGTCATTATTCTAGCGCTAAAACCGGTTAAAATCATCGGCAGACCAAACACAAATAATTCTTTGGTTATAGCTCGAAATTGAACTATTTTATATTGAAAGAAATTAAAGTATTTTCTCGCAAAAATCGTGAATATTATTGTTAATAGAATTGTCGCAGCAATATAAGCCAAAAAGGGAGAAGAAAGCCCCCTGCCAAAGTACATAAAACAAATAGTTAATATAAAGTACAGAAAGTTCTGAATGGGTGCATATAAAGAAAATACTTTCGTCTTCTGGAATCCATAAATGATTTCCACACTAACTGAAACCAATAGATTAAAGAATATTAGAATTAACATTAACTTGAGATAGTAGCCAGAATTCTCATAATGAAAATAGTCATTTTCTAAATAACTGCTAAAAATGAAGATTAATAGTATAAATAGTAAATTGGTGGCTAGCTGAAAGAAAAAAGTGGAAGCTACTACTGTCTTTATTTTGTTATAATTTTCTTCCGTTTTATATTTAACAATATAATGTATCGATGATTGGTCTAATCCCAGACAGACAAATGGCAGAAAAAAAGTAATAAAATTATAAATAGAATAAAATAACCCGTATTCTTCAATGGAGAAATTCTTAGCCAATACAATTCGGAATAAATAACTAAAAATAAAAGCAATAATCGAACCTAAAGTGATATACAGTCCCCCACGGATAATTTCTTTTGTTTCTGCCATTTTTAATCTTCCGATTGTATCCGCTTTTATCTTTTCCTAAACTTATAATCCCACATCTCTTTCAAGAATCCTTTTATCAATTTGAAATTAATGGTTACGTTCGACTTACCTTTCTGTCGGTGGATGTATTCTATCGGTATCTGTCCGATTTTAATTTTTGGTCTTTGTTTCTTTAATTCAGACAATAATTCTACGTCTATGAACCACCCATTCGAATGAAGCTGGATTTGGTCGTAAATTTCTTTTCGAAATAGTTTAAACGTAAAATTGACATCTTTTATATTCCAAAGACCAAATATTAGTTTGGTTAGCCAATTATACTCCTTAGAAAAGAACCAGCGGGAAAAACTCTCCCTTTTACCCAACTTATATCCCAATACTGCATCACAACCAGTATTCTGCAACATTTCCAAAGCCCGAGCATAATGCGACAAATCGCAAGGAGAATCAGAATCAACATAAGTAAGAATTTCATATTGTGCCTGCTTTAATCCTGTTCGTATCCCCGAACCATAACCATTCTTCTTTCCTTCGTGAATTACTTTCACGTTCGGAAGCGATTGTGCCAATTTATCACAAATTTCAGGACTATGGTCAGTGGAACCAGATTCTACCAAAATTATTTCATAAGCAGAAAGTGGAGATAGTTTAGAGAAATAATGGTTTAATTTAGTAGTATTCTCTGCAATCGTGTCTTCTTCGTTGTATAAAGGCACGATTATAGACAAGCTTGAGGGGTGAATAAAATGGGAGGAATTCATGTTATTTGTAAAATTAATTATTTAAATAGCTTTTATATGTTTCTTTTAATCCTTTCTTAAGACTGGGTTGGGGGGTCCATCCTTCTTTCTTTATTTTTGAAATATTTAATACATTTACATCTTGATTTTTATTTTCTTCCTTTATAACCAATTGTTTTTTAGAAATTCGGATTAATTGCGAAGCAAGCTCTATAATAAGAGTGGGTTTTCCCGTTCCAATATTATAAGTTCCGGTAAGTTCTTTTTCTAAAGCCATACTTATTGCAGCAATTAAATCGTCGATATAAATAAAATCGCGGACGGACTGTCCATTAAATACCGCAATCTCTCCATCAAGACCGGAATCACTTTGATTTATTCGAGCAATGGTATCTGGAATCACAAATCCGAGCTTCTGTCCCGGTCCGTAGATATTGGCTATTCTTAAAATCAATGGTTTTATGTTGGAATTTTTATGGGCATAAACCTTAATCAGCTGTTCACAAGAAGCCTTGGAACAGGAATACAAATCAATTGGATTGAAGGAACAACTTTCTGAAAATCTTTTTGATCCTCTTCCGTACACTCCGGCAGAACTGGAAAATATTAATTTGGTCGAAGAGGATTTATTCTTGATCAGCTCTAATAAATGCAGAGTTGATTCTACATTTTGTCTATAAATCTCTGCTTCATCAACCCCATTATTTTTATTATTGGGAGATATCGCTGCAAGATGAAAAATGTGACTAAATCCTTGTAAGTCTTCAAAAATTAATTCTCTTACATCTTTAGAGAGTAAATTGATGTTTTTGTTCTTAAAAATAAATTCTTTACGGCCCAGAGCAGTTACATTATATCCTTGATCTGCCAAATACTCTGTCAGATGGCTGCCTAAATATCCCGTCCCTCCAGTAATCAATATTTTAACGTTAGTATCCATTTTTAAATAAGTCAATTTTATTTTGGGTTGGTTAAATAAGGTTTGATTCGTAAAACAAACGATTTGTAATTAGATTAGCTTTCCGTCTTCTAAATCATTCATCGCTTTCTCATAATCCTTCATCTGCCCCATATCTAGCCAGTAATCTTTATTTAAGTGTCGATATACTTTAAGGGTAGTGTCTTTAATCAACTCCTGAAGTAAATCCGTCATGAGCAGATGTTCATTATGAGGGATTCTATCAATAATATGCGGGCTGATAATGTAAATTCCGGCATTAATTTCTTTAGTCATTTTTGGTTTTTCTTCAATGGTATGGATGGTCTCATCTTCGTTAGAGTATACTACTCCGTAATCCATGGGCAGCTCGATTTCTTTAGTTACAAGAGTGAAATCAGATTTTCTGTGGAGGTGTTTCTCCATCAATTCTCTGAAGTTAAGGCTGGTAAGAATATCTCCGTTAATGACCAAGAAAGGTTCGGTGAGTTGCTGTTGTAATAATCTCAATGGCCCAGCTGTTCCCAAGGGCTTGTCTTCTCTGGAATAAATTATTTTTACACCATATTTACTTCCGTCTCCTAAATACGATTCAAACAATTCTGATTTGTAATTTGTAGTTAAATAAATCTCGTCAAAGCCATGCTCTTTTAGTTTGAAGATAATATTTTCTATAATCGTGCTCTCCCCTAAAGGCAGAAGTGGTTTAGGAAGTACATGTGTGAATGGCTTCAATCGCGTTCCCAGCCCGCCGGCCATAATTACTGCTTTCATTTTAGTAAGTTAAAAAGTTTTTATTCTAGATATAATATTCTCCCGGACGCAACTGCGTGATTTTCTTCCGATAATAAGCAATAGCCTGCTCCAAGCCTTGATTGAAGGTTAGTTCTGGTTTCCATCCCAACACTTCTCTTGCTTTGGTATTGTCCCCGCAAAGCCGCTGCACTTCGCTGTTTTCCGGGCGGATTCTTTGCTCGTCAATTACAATTTTTAAAGCTGGATTAATCTGAGCAATAACTCTCTCAGCAATTTCTTTGATGGAGATTTCAAAGTTAGAAGAGATGTTGAATACTTGTCCTTCATTTCCTTCCGTTTCCATAGCGCGAATGAAACCTTGTGCTGTATCTTGAGCATGGGTATAATCGCGAGTAGTGTGAATATTTCCTAATTTAATATCCCCCTTCTCGCCACCCTGCAGAGCCTGGATTATAATCGTAGGAATAACTGCGCGAGGGGATTGGCGTTCTCCAAAGCAGTTAAATGGTCTTACCGTAACTACTGGCAATCCAAAGGAAAGATGGAAAGATTCTACCAATTTATCTGCGCCAAATTTGCTGGCAGAATAAGGGGACTGGCATACAATGGGATGTTTTTCATCAATAGGTACATATTGTGCTGAGCCATAAGTCTCGCTGGTAGAAGTATGCACCATTTTCTTAATTCCGGTTTCTTTAGCTGCCTGAAGCACATTAAGCGTGCCGATGACATTAGTTAAAACTGTATGCCGGGTGCCATAATAAGAGTAAGGGATAGAAATTACTGCCGCAAGATGGAAGAGATAATCACAACCCTGCATATTTGCTTTTAGGAACTCGGTATCTAGAAGATCACCATGCACAAATTTAACTTTGCTGGTTATTTTTGGGTCTACTTCTTTCAGCAGCCCTAAATCTAATTCTGAATTGTATTCTACCAAGCAGGTAACCTGGCAGTTTCTTTCCACTAAAGCTTCTACCAGATGGCTGCCAATGAAGCCGCAGCCCCCGGTTACAAATACCTTTGACCCCCGAATATCCATGTTTGTTTTAGGAGAAGGGGGTATTTAAATAAGTTATGGTGCATAATTACTTACTTTTGAGGTAAGTTTTATCGGTACACCACCTTCTTATACAGCAGGAAATTCCAGCAGACAACCAATACTAACACCATCCCACGAGAAATCAGATAGTTTACTCCAAACAGGGAAGTCAATAAGTACATTATACTTAAAGTCAAAAGATAATTAGTTCCGGCCAGAAGTGCATATTTGAGCATTTGTGCAGAAGTGCCTTCTTTCTTTTGGAAAGTCCAATATTTATTCAGGAAGAAATTGGCAAAAAAACCGCAAAAATAAGATACAGTTACAGAGTAAAGATAATATAAGCCAAACCATTCCGTAAGCAAGAACAATATCGCGTAATCTATCCCGACACTTAATGCCCCGCTGCCGATATATTTACAGATATGTCTCCAATTACTACAAAAGAACTCTTTTATTTTGGTAAAAATCATCTATCTTCCCATTCACCAATAAATATTTAAATGTTTAGCCTTTAAAGAGAAAGGTGGACACGGACAAAAAGAATTCCTGGTGGGGTTATCTACCGTTAGTAGCTTTAATAGTAGTAGCTTTCTCAGTTGCTAATCCTTATCTATTTCAAAATAGTTTAGATTCTTCCAGCCCAAACAGCTATCATGCTAATGATGCCTACGCTCACTTAGCTTATATAGTAGATGTACTAAAAGTAGGAAATTATAACCACGAAGCGCAATTTTATATCGGATTCAATGGCGCGGAACTTTCTCCTCGAGAGCCGCCCCTGCTGTTCTTTTATATTGGGTTCCTTTCCAATTTACTGAGAATCCAACCGCACGTTGCGGCATTATTCGGTCTCTTTTTAGGATTGATTCTAGCTATCAGCACGATTTATATTATTTTGAAGAAATATAGTTTAACCTGGGCCATTGCTTTCCTTCCCCTCACTTTATTTTTGTTCACTTTCCCTTTCTCTGCGCTCATCACTTGGGGCTTCTGGAAAGCTTGTACCATGTATTTTATTTTAGTTACCAGTTTAATGTTCTTTGTTTCTAAATTGGATTGGAAGAAAGTTCCTTTGTTAGTGATACTTGTATCCAGCTTAATCTTAGCTTCTCCTGCCTTGCTGCCTTATTTTTTACTTTTATTAGGAATAAAACTAATTTTAGAGAAAAAAGAGTTTAAAACCAATTTATATCTACTTGCCGCTGCCGGCATATCCACTTTAATCATTACCTTTCATTATTTTTTAAACTATTCTCTGGCTAGAACTGCCACTGGGCAAAATAAAATTATGGATATGCTGGGCTTTATGAAAGGATATGAACTATACGGAGCCAATGCTTATGCTTCTCACTTTGGAATGTGGTGGTATATGGCCCTAATTGGATTTGTATATGCATTAATTTACTTGTTTCAAGATTATAAAAACCGAGAAGCGTATAATTTCAAAGTGATGATTTTATTCCTCTTATTGTTTATAATCTTCTTGCTTCCGGCAATTGGAGTAACCAGAATTTACCAATTTCGCCTGTTGTGGCCATTATTTGTAGCGGTTTTGGCGGGATTAGCAATTTACCTTGGGCTTACTTTTGCCAAAAAGGTAAAGAATTTCTCTATTGAATGGGGGGCAGTAGTTATCTCGGCTATATTGATTATCGGAATGCTAAATTATCTTCCTTTCTCGAAGACTAACCAAGCCATTACCAGCAGCGAGCAGTGGGATGCTTATATATATGTGCATCAACAAACACCGAAAAACTCCACTTTGTTGCTGGTTGATTCGGTTATGTCTCAAGAAAGTATTATGCTTTCTTCGGGAAGAAGATTATATTATTATGCCGTTTGGGAAATGCAGAAGATGTTAGAAAATAAGGACGAGATAAAAGATACACCCCCGGCGTTCTATTGTGCTATCCCTGAAAAATCTCGAACAGGATTTAGTATTCATACTAACGAAAAATTAATTCAATGGTGTAAAGAAAAGCAGGGGAAAAATATCCCTTCTTGCGCTTATGATTATATCTATATCAACAAACAATTTTCCTCGCAGGCCCAGGTGGATTTGATGAAAAATTTTATTGGTTCTATCAATATGAGTAATTTTGAGAAAGTTAAAGAAGGAGCGCAAGTATTGCTGCTGAAGAACAAGCAGATCTGTACGAACAAGGATGTAGAAGCATGAAATACAAACTTAATATTACTAAAGAACAAGGGAAAAACTTCTTGTATTTTACCTTAGGCTTATTGGTTCTATTGGAAGTAATATTCTATAAGTCCGGCTTTACTCGTATTCTTTTAGTTTCATTAAAATTATCTTTATTGGTGCATTTAGCGGGATATTTGATTGCTTTAAGATTATTCAAGGAAGAATTTGATGAGATAGCCTTGCTATTTTTAGGACTATCTTTCGGATTAATACTAGCCGCTTTCTGGTATTATATCCCTACATTATTCGAAATAAACATTAATAGCATCACTTATGTTGTTCCGATAGTGCTGCTATTGATAGGATTGGGATTGCATGTGGGGAAGGGGAAAGAGAAGAAGGACAAGAAAGAAGAATTGATGGATAAGTCCGAAACAAAAGAAGAAAAGATTAATGCAGATAAAAATTAATCCGTTCTCAAGCTGCTCTTAATCATATCTTTAATACTCTTCTCCGGCACCCATCCCAACAGCTTCTTGGCTTTTTCGTTGGAAGCAGTAAGTATGGCTGGATCTCCGTCTCTTCTTGGTCCATAGAGGTGAGCTAATTTTATCCTTAACGTTTCTTCCGTCAAACTAATAATTTCTTTAACTGAAGTTCCAGTAGCCGTTCCTAAATTAATCGTTTCTGAACGTTCTAATTTCAAGGCTAAGATATGCGCCCGCACTAAATCATTCACATCAATATAATCTCTAATACAAGTTCCATCAGAAGTAGGATAATCATCTCCAAAAATCATCAATTTATCCCGCTTTCCAGAAATAACTTCCTGAATAATGGGGAAGATATTCTTGGCGTCTGGATCGGTATAATTTAATCCACCATCTCCGGCTACATTAAAGTAACGGAGTTTGATACCAACTATCCCTTTTAATTTTGAATACCAGTCAATAATCCTTTCGCTTTCTAGTTTAGTGAAACCATAATAATTGATTGGTTCTAAGGGATGATTCTCGTCAATAGGAGTGTATTTTGGCTCTCCGTAAACGGCAGCGCTGCTGGAAAAGATAATCTTTGGAACTTTATACTTGACCAGGGCATTAAGCAGATTGATAGTTCCAATAAAATTGTCAGAATATTTTTGGGGTAGTTCCATCGACTCTCCCGCAGCTTTATATCCAGCAAAATGGAGCACTGCTTCAAATCTGTGCTGAGAAAAAACTTTTTCCAAAAATTTTAAATCAATCAGGTCTCCTTGATAAAAAATAGCGCGAGGATCGATTAACTTAATATTTCCTTTAATAAGATTATCAATTACAATCACTTCATGACCAGCTTTAATCAATTCTTTGACGGCTACACTTCCAATGTACCCCGCTCCGCCGGTAACCAGTATGTTCATTCTTTAAATTCACCCATTTTCTTTACTTGCTTATTCTTTTTTATTCACTCGTTCTTCTTTATTCTGTACTTTTTCCTGATAAAAGATGCCTAAAGCAATTTTATTCTCTTTTTCGTATTCAAAGGCTTTGTTCAGAGCTTCCATCTTATTGGAAGAATCGTGATTTTCCAAATAATAGATTTTATCCTGATAAAAAGCAGCGGTGTGGCCGAAACTGGGACAGCATTGTAAAATATCCACAAAAGCAAAACCAGGATGTTCTAACGCCTTTTTCATTATCTCCACCATTCCGACCAGATCTCCGGTATAAGCCCGAGCAACAAAAGTAGCTCCGGCAGAGAGAGCCACAGCTAAAGGATTAATTGGTCTCTCAAAAGAGCCAAAGGGGCTGGATTTACTCTTCCTTCCTTTTTCAGAAGTAGGAGAATATTGTCCAGTGGTCAAACCAAAGACGCTATTATCGTGGACAAAATAAGCCACGTTTACGTCTCTTCTACAAGCGTGCAGGAAATGATTACCACCTTCCCCAAAACCATCTCCATCTCCCCCAAATGCGATTACTTTAAGTTTAGGATTGGCTAATTTTATTCCTTGAGCTACAGGTAAAGAGCGTCCGTGCAGACCGACAAAACCATAGGCTTTGGTCCAATAAGGAAGCTTAGCAAAACAGCCCACCCCAGAAACCAGCACTAAATCCTTTGGAGCAACCTTCAACTCCGTTACCGCTTTCTTCACCCCGGCAAGAATACTGAAATTACCGCAGCCTGGACACCAATTGGGCTGTTCACAGAGCTGATACTCTTTTATTTCCGCCATTATAACAACCTCTTCAATTCAGCTTGAATTTCATTAACAGAAAAAGTAGTTCCGTCATAACGCAGAATCTTATTTTTTATTTCTATCCCGGTCTGTTCCCGAATCATTTCTCCCAACTCTCCAGGATAATTCGCTTCGATCAAAACTAACTTTTTAGAACGGTTTAATATCTTTAAAATCTCTTCTTTCTGGAAAGGACAGATATATTTGATCATTAAAATATTTATTTTTTTATTTGTTTCTTGGTTTAATTTTTCTACCGCTTCCATTATGGCTCCTTTATTGCTTCCCCAACTGACTACAGTCAAATCGGCTTCTTCCGGTCCGATAATTTTTGGTGAGGGTAATTCTTTTCGGATTAAATCTAACTTACCCATCCTCCGCTGCATCATCTTGATTCGGGTATGAGAATCTTCCGTAATACTTCCTACTTCATCATGCTCATCTCCAGCGCAGGTGTAATATCCCTTTTCTGTTCCGGGAAGAGTACGCAGCAGATTATCTTTTTCATAGCGTTTGAACAATCCGTTCGAGTTTAGATTTTTTTCCTCGACTGAGGAAAGAATGTTTATACGAGGATTATAATCGAAAGTAAAATTCTTTTCTTCTGTGTTCAGATCTACCGTTTTAAGGCTTTCTGAAAGATGTTTGTCTGTAAGAATAATTACGGGCAGCTGATACTTTTCTGCCAGATAGAACGCTCGCTTAGTTTCGGTATAACTTTCTTCCTGGTCTCCCGGAGCAATCAATACTAACGGAAAACTTCCCGTTCCAGCAGATAAAGTAAATTTTAAGTCTCCCTGCTCAGTTTTAGTAGGCACTCCCGTCGCCGGTCCGGGACGCTGTCCTTCGATAATTACTAAGGGTATTTCGGCCATTCCTGCTAATCCAACTGATTCTACCATCAGAGCAAATCCGCCACCAGAAGTAGCGACCATCGCTCTGGCTCCCGCATAAGAAGCTCCTAAAGCCATATTGATTACGGCAATCTCATCTTCCATCTGGAACACTTGCAAATTTTTATAGGTTAAGGACTCTTTGGCTAGATAATGAAGAATTCCTGAAACGGGAGTCATAGGATACTGAACATGAAAACTTAAACCGGCTTTTAGTGCTCCCAGACAGACGGCTTGGTTTCCATCTACTAATTGTAAAGAATTTTTCTTAGGAAGAGAATCAAACTTTTTTCGGGTTTCAGCCGATTCAAAACTTTTTTGTGCGGCTAATAATAGCTGCTCTTTAAGTTCTGATTTATGTTTAAATTGTAATTCTATCTCTTCTTTTAATAGATTAAAATTTAATCCAAGAGCTTTAATTGCTGCACCAAGAAACAAGGCGTTGTGAATATTTTCGTTCTGTAACTCTTTTTTCAATTCACTTAATTTTATCGCGATAAAACGAGGATCCTTTTGGTGTTCTTCTTCTAATACCATTTGGTCTTCGTAAAGAATGATTCCTTCTTTCCCGACCATTTTTTCATGCCGCCGAATAGTTTCTGCATCTAAAGCTAAAAGCATATCTACTTTTTGTACGTCCGCGCCAATTGGTGAAGAAGATATTCGGATAGTATGGTAGTTATGCCCTCCTTTGATTTGGGAGCAGTAATCTTTGCTAGAAAAAACGTGATAGCCCAACTTTAAGAATAAATTAGAAATTATATCTGCTCCGGTAGCTATTCCTCGGCCCGCTTCCCCCCCAATTCGAATTACAAAATCTTTCGTCATAACCACACACATTCAATTAAAATTAAATGATTTCTCCGCTTCTTTCAACTGCTCAAAACTACCGATATCAAACCAAGTTCCGGAAAGTTGATGTCCGTAGACTGGTTTTCTTTCCGATAAATATTTGATGAAATCTCCGGTACGATCAGCAGCACCGGCTTTGATGGCTTCTGGTAGCAATAATAAATGTTCCTTTTTTAAAGCATAAATCAAGGTTGATGCAAGAGTTGATTCTGGTTCAGCCGGCTTTTCCGTGAATTTTATGATTCTCTTGCTCTGGTCAAGAGTAACTATCCCATACAATTTAGCCAGTTCTTTTTTCTGGACATCGTTTAAGGCTATCAATGAACCCCCACAGATGTTAAAAGTACGGATAAACAAATCTAGTTTTTCAGTGAAGAGATTATCTCCTCCCAAGATGAGCAAATCTTCACTTACATTCTTTTCCCGGAGTACAAACTGAATATCTCCAATCGCTCCTAAACGATCTTCTTTAGTAAGCGTTTGGTCATTCACTAAAGTTACTTTAGTCTTATCAAATTGAGCCTCTTTTAGCCAATGGACAAAATGATCATAAAATCGGGCATTAGTAACTACAAAAATTTCCTCAATCTCTTTGATGTGGTTAATCTGTCGGATAATATGTTCTATGATGGAAGTATCTCTTACTTTCAGCAGCGGTTTAGGCTGATTTTCAGTCAGAGGATACATACGCGTGGCATAACCCGCCGCGAGGATTAAGGCTTTCATGTACGATTAGAACGGATTAAAATTAGGTTTAAAAGGGTTGTGGAAGAAAAGACCTTGAAAAGTAGCGTTTAAAATTACAATTCCTTAACCTTTCTTAATCTGAAAATAGGACATATCTCTAATTGTTGCTGATAATCTCCATAACGATACTTAGATTTAACTTCTTTTAGAGTTGACTCAATATAATTTGTTAAAACTTGAGAATTTTTGTTTGAATATCTAAACTTCAATCCTGCTATACATACACCGTCTATTACTTCTTCAGGAATGGGTATTTGGTGTTCGTGATAACTTTCTAGTTCAAAGCCTGAATCTCTAATTAAAGAAACGATTTCATCTAAAGTAAATTTGACCGGAGGAATTATCTTTGAATCATCTTCTTTTCCACTTATTCTTTTAAATTCATCGAAAAAAGATTGATAATAAGGATTCAACGTGAAAGAATAATCTCCGCTTTGGCACTCAAAGAAAGCAGAAGCGGTAGAAAAGGTTACTATTCCTCCTTCTCGCAGAGACTGATTCATAGAACTAAAAGCTTTTGTTTTAGGTTGTTCTAACCAATGGTAACCCATCGTTGCAGCTATTTTATCAAAGACTCTTCCGGAAGTAGATAATTCCTCTGCTGAACTATATATAAAATCTACTTGTCTAGAATATTTTCCTGCTTCTTGGTGAAGTTGTCTCAAATAATTTTTGGTAGGGGTAGAAAATTTAGTCAGCCATATGTTTAAAGAATCCAAAGAAGGAGAAAATACTGCTTTTGATAAATCAAGCATAGTCTGGCAGTTATCTACTCCCGTCACCTTAACTTCTTCTGTCGTATCTAAAATCATCTTCAAAAAATGTCCCCAGTTTATTCCGATATTTGCAACTGAATCTCCTTTCTTCACGCTTAATGTTTTTATCTCTTCTCTTGCTTGGCTTAAACCAAAACCAAATTCGGCTTCATATTCCAAATAAGACTTCAAATATTGGTCAAAGAAATTATCTGTCATTTTCTCAACGAACTTTTACTGATTTAAACACTGGCACAATATCATATTTGTGCTGAATGTCTCCTAAAGCTTTAGGGTCATTGATTGCTTTAGCTACCGCTTCTCGAGTTAGTCGTGCAATTAGATCATCACTCAAGTTTTTTATTTCTTGGTCTACCACCAACTGCTTTACACAAATTGGCACATGATTCTGCACGAATAATTGTAAGTCTACCGGAAGCAGATAAGTAGCCACTTGTTCTGTTTCTAACCCTTGCTCAGCACTTGCAGCTTTTATTGATTCTAAATTATGCTTCGGTGTAGGTAAGGTATAAATGTCTTTTACTTCTACGCTTTTCCCCACTTCTTCCAAAACATATTTAAGGAAATCATTAAATCTGAAACTATATTCTTTTGCGGGATAACTTGCATCATTATACCAATGAGAAGCGCTGTTCCAGACAAATTCACCGCCAGATTTTAACATTCGGCTTAAATTAGAGAAAGAGCGCGATAAATCGGTCCAATGCACTACCTGATTGGCAATAGCTGCATCAATACTTTCATCAGCAATTTCATTGATTGTTTGGATATCTCCTTGAACAAATTTAACCATCTCCGAATATCTTTGGGTTTCTTGTCGGAAGGTTTTCCAATATTCCAATAATCTTTCATCTTTAACTTGAATCAATAATTCTTCGCCTTTTTCTTGATGAAACTTATATTTTGCTGTATTTAACATTCCTTCAGACATTTCAATTCCAGTAACATTAATCCAAACGGGGCGTTTTGTCAACAATTCTAAAGTTAAAATTCCTGTTCCTGAGCCGACGTCTAGTACGTTATTTCCATCGGAAAAATTAGAATATTTCACTAATTTTCGAGCTCCAGCGCGATATCCGCCGATTATTCTAGGAAAATCTCTTTCTTGCACAATTTGAGAAAAATTTGCTTCATAAGTATCGTAAGCGATTCCTTTTCCTAAGTCTCCGTCGTAAGGATTTCCTGCTTCTTTACTGCCGGTAAAAGCGCCTGGTTTAAGATCTGCCATTTTATTTTATTCTTTTTATCTTAACCACATCTTTAGCCTTATCAATAACACCTCTCGTATAACTGTGTTCAAGCACTAAATCAGCACCAAACCAGGGCCTTTTCACTCCAAAAGAAGATTCCTCAGTTAAATGCACAAAAGGCAAGGATTGGATATAAGAACCAACTTCTTTTCCGGAAACGACCTTAACATTGGAATCAAACAAAGCATCAACTTTCTTTTCAACAGGAATTGCTGGATAATAATTATGTGGAACCGTAATCTCATAATTTCTGTCTTCCACCGTTACTCTTAAATTGGGATAATCTTTAAGTAAACGATTGCCGATAACTAAATCAGAAATCTCATCAATCTTAACTGTTTGTGGTAATGCCATTTTTAATTCTCCAGAACATCTATCAGTAAATTAAACCAGCTTATTTCTATTTTTAAAGCTTATGCAACAATTTAAAGTAAATTGGGGTATTATACGGCATTTACCAGCCACTTCCATACGGGCATAACCATGATTTTTTTACCATCTTTAACCAATTTCTCCTCTTGGTCATAAGTTAGAATCAGGCCTTCAGACAAATTAAAGTAATCTAAGGCTTCCAAGAGCCCTTTAATCTCTCTTTCACGGCTATTTTCATTTAATTCCCAGCACACTTGAATCGCTTGAGTTATTTTTGCTCCTTCTTTGATTACAAAATCACACTCCATTTTTTCATTAAAGAAGAATACCGCTTTTTCTTTCCTCTTTAATTGCCCCAAAACGAGGTTCTCTAACAAAATGCCATTGTCCGGGGAGAATTGCATCGATAGAAAAGTAATTAATCCATTGTCAACCAGATAAGCTTTTTTGGGGCGCATGAGCCTCTTTTTTGCAGAATAAGAAAACTCTTCTATAGGGTAGACAAAGAATGCTTCATCCAAATACTTGAAGAATAAAGAGATGGTTTTCTTGCTTACTTCTAACTGTCGGCTTCTAAGAATCTTTTCAAACCCGGTAATCGAAAAAATATGAGTAGGATTATTTAACAGGTAATTCATCAATAATTCTAATATCTCATAATTAGTTATTTTATGCCTTTCTACCAAATCCCGATAGAATACCGTCTCATAATAGCCTGCTGCTTTTTGTTTTTTCTCAGAAGAAGCAGGCTCTTTAATTATTTCGGGATATCCCCCATACAAAAGATATTCTAAAAACAATTTTAAAAGCTCTCCTTTCTTAGAAGTAAACTCGGTAGTTTGGTTTATCACAAATCCCCTCAAATGAAGAAATTCTGAGAAAGAAAAAGGGGTTACAAATATAGACTTGTACCTCCCTCGCAGCTCTGAAGCAATCTCTTTACTAAGAAGTTTAGATGAAGATCCACTCAGAATAATTTTATATTTATTTTGGTTGTGCAGCCGGCGTACAAATTTACTCCAGTTATTCATTTGTTGGATTTCATCAAAAAAAAGATATTTGATGGGAGAATATCCCATTTCTGTATGCGCTAAAAACAAATTATCCCACTCTGAATCTTTTACTCCTACTAATCGATTATCTTCAAAGTCTACAAAGAGAATCTCTTCTTTTTTGTTTTCTTTAAGAAGTTCATTAATTAATTGGAACATCAAATAAGTCTTGCCAACCCGCCGCGGCCCAATTATGGCGAGGATATCACTATTAAGCTTGACAGGAATTTCTCTTTTGGTTAAAATAGGAATTTCCTTTTCCATCCATTCTGCAATTATTTTCTTAAATTGATTCATTGTTTCTTATAAGAAACACTTTTACTATATAAATGTTTCCAAATAGAAACACTTTAACGCACGAACTGTTTCCCCGGAGAAACAAATCGAGAACAGAGAAAAAGGGGCCAGATTTTTAATGCTATATTCACTTCTTAACCGATTTAAATATCGGCTGAATATCATACTTATGCTGCATGTCTAACAAAGCTTCCGAAGAAGTAATCGTCTTGGCAATGGCTTCGGAAATTTTTGCATCTAATACTGAATCTTCCAGCTCTTCTTGGCCAGCCACACCGGTAATCATCTTTTTAGCTACGCCCGGAACCGTTCCCTGTAAAAAAAACTGCAGGTCCACATACGACATAAAAGTGCCTACTTGCTTAGTTTCGAACCCCTGTTCGGCAGTAATCCTGCAGATGGAATCCAAATTTTGCTGCGGATTGTAATCTTTAAGATAATCGTTGGCTTTCCAGCCGGTTTGGGCGCATACTTCTTCGATCACTTTTCCTAAAAAGAGGTTGTACCTAAAACTGTATTGTTGGGCCGGAAATTCTTTGTCATCATAGAAGAAAGAGGCGCTGTTCCAAATTACTTCCCCTCCTTCTTTTAACACCTGGTGCAATTCAGAAAAAGTTTTGGAAAGATCGGTCCAATGCAGGACTTGATTAGCAATGACAGCACCAACACTATTTTCGGGGATATTGTCCATATTCTGAATATCTCCTAATTGGAATTCTGTTCGATTTTTATAAGGATAAGATTCTTCCCTAAATGCTTTCCAATAAGAACTTAATTGGCCAAAATTAGCGTCTCGGGGAACCTTAGAAAGAAAGGTTTCTGCATCAACCTGATTAAACTTAAATTTAGCCACTTCCAACATTCCGGGCTTAATTTCTATTCCAATCACCCGTTGGGCTTTTCCATGCCGGAATATTTCTAAAGTGCAAATGCCGGTGCCGGAGCCAAGGTCTAATACCTGATAAGAATCCCCGTTTAAGAAGCGTACCAACTGCTGGGCATCGGCCCGGCCGGAATCATAAATTTGTGCAGAGCCGTACTCCTGAACCACTATTGGATATTGGATGTTAGTTAAATCATAACCAATGCCATCAGAATAAGGGTTTTCAAAACCAGACGGAGCAAATACTTTATCTTTGTCATTCATTCTAATTCTCCAGAACACCTATCAATAATTAATATCAATACGTAAGGTTTTTTACTCAATTTTTTTCTTAAAAAAATGAGGTGGATTGCTTACGTCTTTCCCGCGGAGTTCTTTCGCCAACTCGGAGCGAGGTGCGGCATTCGCTTCGCTCAGCCCCACAAAGCCGACTGAAATAAACGTAAGGTTTTTTACTCAATTTTTTTCTTAAAAAAAAGGTGGACGGCTTACTGGGTTTCCCGCGTAATGCAGTACACGCCAATACGGAGACGTTCTTAACTTCCGTGTTCGGAATGGGAACGGGTGAACCACGCCCCTATGGCCGTCCGTTAACTTCTAGCCGGGGCTTATTTATAAAGGTTTCTGGGAAAATTTATTAATCGTACTTTATTTTAAGTTTTAAAATGGAATGGTACCTTTATGCTCTGATTTCCGCTCTTCTGGTGGTAGCGATGACTTTGATTTTCAAAAAGTTGACTCTGCTCAAGATAACCCCTCCAGTAATACTGCTGTTCGTTTTTGGCTTTGGCTTCTTCTTCTACCTCTTTCATGTCATTCTCACTAAAACTCCCATAAATATTAGTCATAGTATAATTCTCCTGTTTCTGTTTACGGCCCTGCTCAGCTATGGAGCAAATATGTTATCCCTAAAATCCATTTCTCTCGCTCCCAATGTTGGTTATTCTACCGCGATAACTAATTCTATTCAAATTATTTTGGTTACGGGAGCAGGAGTGTTACTGTTCCAGCAGCAGTTAACCACGGTTAAAATAGCGGGAGCGGTTTTAACTATTGCCGGAATTGTTCTATTAATTATCTAAGACTTTCAATTTCACAAACATTTTAAACCAGAAATTAATACTTCTTATTATGACCAAAACCGCTATCATTCTGGCCGGAGGATTAGGAACACGATTAAAACCATTAACGGACAAGATTCCAAAACCTTTAGTTCCTATCGGAAATAAGCCTTTATTGCAACATATTATTGAAAATTTCCGCAAATATGGTATTAAAAATATCATTCTTTCGGTGGGCTATAAAGCGGAACAAATCGAAGAGTATTTTGGGGATGGAAGCAAGTTTGGAGTAAAGATCTCTTATTCTACTGAATCTCTACCTTTGGGAACGGGAGGAGCAATAAAGAAAGCCGCAGAAGGATTAACTGCACCTTTCTTCCTGCAATGGGGAGATAATTTGATGGATATCGATTGGGAAAAGGTAGAAAAGGAATTTTTTCAAAGTAAGAATTCGATAATTATGACTTTAACTCCCCGTGAAGATGTAGAAAATTTTGGAGTAGCCCGGTTAGAGGGAAAGAAAATTTTATCCTTTGTAGAAAAGCCCAAACGGGAAGATGCACCATCAAATTTAATTAACGCTGGAGCGTTCATGATTGACCCCTTATTGCTAGAGATGCTTCCGAAAGGAACCTCATCCATCGAAAAAGATTGTTTTGAAAAAATAGCTTCTCAAGGAAAAATTACTGCTTATTTGCATCACGGCCAATGGTTTCCTACCGATGCGATGGAAAAGTATCTTATCGCTACAGAAAAGTTTCAATCCCTATGATAGATTTTACTAAAAAGAAAATAATAATTGCTGATG
>JBBSWE010000200.1:0-3726 GCA_038046445.1 Nanobdellota archaeon
ATATCTAATTTAACCATCCCTTCAAAACACGCATCTTTACTCTCTCCTTCAAGCTCATTGCAGATTAAAGCATCCTTTTTCTTAAATCCAACAAAAGAGTAGCAAACTCCTTTCATTTCATCTTTATCAAGGTTATCACAACTATCTGTATCCCCCAGTGCTCCTCCCATCAGCAGATAACATCCGCTTTTAGAAAATAACATGCATTCCAAACCATCACATTCCTCTGAAAGGTCTCCACACAGCGAATAATCTCCTTTAGCCATAGCAATGAGGAAGATACATCGATCCTTATTACTCCAATAAAAATTATCTTTGTAAGACTCAGTATTTAAAATCTTATTACAAGAAGAGGAATCATCGTTCATCACCCCTAATATAAAATAACATTTATTTCTATCTTGTTCACCACTGATCTCTTTACATATAGAAACATCTCTTTGTCGAGTAGCTACATTACCTAAGCAGTAATCTTTTACAGATTGATAATCTGAAGGAATCTTATTACAAAGAGAGGCTTTAGTAGTTACCATTGCAAACTCAAAATAACAATTACCTTTACTGTTTAACCCAATATTGGTGTCTTCTTTTTCCTCGCAGATAGAAATATCCTTACTGGTCAAATCAAAAATGTGGCATCCCTGCCCCGGAATATTACTTGCCAATATTTCATCTGCTTTTTCACAGAAAGAACGTTCCCTCGTATTAATCGCAATCATAGAATAACAACCCGCTTTTTGTGACTTATCTGATAATATCTCACACCATTGTGGGTTAACAATGTCACTTCCTGAAAGTGCATTGGAATAACACTGTCCCCGCTCATAATCATTATCTATCTTATCGCATAAAGTTAGGTCTTTCTTTGCACCAGCAAGTTCTGAGAAACAATTTGATGCAAGCATCCCTAATAATGAGTTATTGCCAAACTCAGTCAACTGTTTGCAAACAAAAAAACTATCCTGAGCGGATTTATTAGGGGTGCATGCAATTAATAACAGAAGACCAACCAGTATGACGATTATACCTAATTTTATCCCTGAAAGCCCCATTCTATGATAGAAAAAGAAAAAGAGGTTATAAATTTTGCTCTTAAGAGGTAAATTCTGAATTCCCAGGTTTAGATTCTGCTTTGAGGACATTTTAGTAAGATTAGGTGATATATCTTGTGTAGGTGATATATCTTGTGTTTAACCTTTTATCCTTGTAAATAAAGTATGTAAGCCTTTATTTACAATTGAAAAATTATTTTTAATTTTTCTTGTTAGTTTACTTCGAGTGGGGTACAGCCCCCTTCCGTACATTCGTAATCCCACAGTTCCAAACTTCTTGGTATTGACATGTAAGTATTTTCTACAGTAATTCCGAAACGATCTTTTAATACAGGGAGTATCTCTTCTCCGGTAAAAGGAACAATAAAATCACTCAAAATATTATATGTGTAATAATGATAATAATTGCCACTCTTATCTTTGTACTTCTTTAATTCTCCGGGAAGATATTTATATTCGTCGAGTTTATTAAGAATTTGAAGAAAAACTTCATGACTATATTTTTTTTCGATATAACCCCACATACACAATCCAGTCTGATAAACGGAATCAAAATTTTCGTCGGGTTGAGAATCTCCTGAAAAATTATAGTAAGAGGACACTGTTTCAGGCGAATAAGAATAACTATATCCTTTTGGGCGACAAATAATTTTTTTTGGCCCACCTATATCAATTATAGGAATCTCTTCATCTTCTATTGTTTGCTGGTAACCATTTACTTTATATTTTAAATATTCTGCCAACCCTTCATTAAAAGCGGCGCATACGGTTGCACCTGGCGAACCGGCACAATATCCTATTCCAATTGGGGTTCCAGCAAGAAAAATGTGAACTAACTCATGCCCTTGAGCGTTATCTGAAGGGCAGATGCCTGCTTTTAAATTTTGGGAAGATTCCCCCCCTTCTTGAGTGAACATCTGCTGCATAATTGACACAACATTTTTATCATTGCTAGTCCAAATAATGCTATCAAACCCGGCTCCTAAACCCACGGTTAAACTTTTATCAACCAACAATTTAAAATAAATATTTTTTGCCGGAAGATCAAGTTGGGTATAATTTTTTATTTTGAAATAACAGAGATTAAAACTATCGATCATATATTTGTTTAAATCAGCAAATTCTGCTGGAGAGAAGCCAATAAAAGGGCCTTGCGAATAACTTGTTTCTCCTTCCAATGGTTCATAAACACAATATTTATCACAATAGCTATCACTTTGGGTTTTAAGACAATGTTGAACTAAATCCGTACAATTATTAAATTTGAGCACCGTAACTTTTTTATTTTTTTTATCTACATTAAGCAAACCTAAATAAATGCCTTGTACTAAGCCCATGTTTCCAAGGTAAGGTTTCAAAGCAAATTTATTATTAAACGCAACTTGAACCGGAGAGAGCGGGTGTGGCAAGACGAATCCGTTTTTAGGTTGAAAAAACAAGAACCGGGCAAACTGCCCTAGTTCGAGATTATCGTCAAACTGAACTAGCTTCAAGGTATAATCATCAAAAGAGACACTATCTCCTAAATTTAAAGTTATTTCTTCAGCACTCTTTTTGCATCCTCCATTTTTACAGGTATAATACTTTCCCATCCCTTTGCAATCCTTCTGCACGTAAGCATACTGGTTATTCTTACAGATCCCTTCCATCAGATAAGTCTTGCCGTTGGGAAATGTATAACAATAATCTTCTTTTCCCTGCGGATATAAGTTAGAAACGACTTTGCTTTTGGTTAAATAGTCCGTTCCATCAGGATCATCACAAAAATAATCCACCGGCTTTAAGGTCTGATTTATGCATTCTAAACTGCATTTGCGATAAGCAGTATAATCTTTAATCTTAAGCAATTCTCCACACTTATTATCGACCAGGCATTTCCAGTAAAACCGCGTTTGTTCTGAATTTAACTGAGCTGATCCCATCCCCGTAGGCTGAACAAAGAACAAAGCAGTAAATACGCTTACAAAGAGTATTGAAACAATTACAATTCCTCCCACCTTCAAGTAATCCATCTTAACTTCTCTTTTCTATTTTAATAGTTTTCTGACTTCTTTGTAAAAGTAAAATAACAAAACAATAAAAACCTTACTTCACGCTTTGCTTGAGAGAAATCTTCTTATCAATCAAGTTGCGGTATTTGTAATCAAAAGTCAAACGCAGTTGTTTGGTAGACAAAGTATCTTTAGCTAAAGACTCTTTAGTTTTACATAATAATTCGGCTGCTTTGTCCATCAAGCGTGCTTCTCCGATCTTTCCGCCGGATTTACATTCCCACGCCGCATCATCTACGCTGTAAGTTAACTTTTGATAATTCGAATCAAAAGCTTCACCGGGCTTAGTCACATCTCCACCACCAACATTACTTATCTTGATGCGTAAAGCCATAATTCCCTGTCCGGCCGTTTCTTCTTCCACACTAATTACAGTAATTGGTGCTCCAGAAACAGAAAAGGCCTTACTTCCTTTCACATCACAAATTCTAGTATCGGTTAAATCTTCTTTCAAACACACTTCCGGGATGATTAAGTAAGTTTGATATTTTGACTCGATGCTGGCAAACCAAGATCGGTCTAATATTCCATTCACCGGCTTAGTATATTTAGCACTAGTAGCAAAACTAATCGATTCTTCTCCTCCCTGCGGTAAAAGATCAGAAATGATTTCAATTTCTCCT
>JBBSWE010000201.1:0-1621 GCA_038046445.1 Nanobdellota archaeon
TTTTAATGCTTTATAAATTCTAATAGCTTTACTAAGTAAATTTTGGAGCACTATTTTTAGTAGAGGTAATAAACCACTTTTTTGGAGAGATGTTCGCGACTGTAAAAGAGAGCTAACTGTTTTCTCTCTCTCTCTTTTTATTACCAAAGTAATATAATTAAAATCAATTACTGTTGGTAGTATATTAGTCATTTTTAGAAGGATTATTTCCATTCACTGGCTATTAATGCAAATTCGTCTCTTAATTGTTTTAACTCTTCTTTTGTTGGATGTGGTGGAGAAGGAAGATCTAAGATAGGATCAGTAAAATAAGACCCCTGATACTCTTTTTCATCAAAACTTTCGTCGAAATAGCCCATCTTAATAAGTAGTTCCCTTATCGGTGTGCCAGGATAGGGATGCAAGAATCTTACAGAAAACCTATCCGGTTTGAGCTTTCTATGGAGTTCAATTGTTTGTTTAATCATTTCTTTAGTTTCAGTAGGAAAACCAATGATATAATAAGCAGCTACCATAATACCTGCTTCTTTTAATATTTTCACTGCTTCTTCTACAATCCCTTCTCTCATAGGCCGGTTCAAGATTGTTCTACATAAATCCATATTAGCAGACTCGACACCAATTCCCACCATTCTACATCCCATGTCTGCCATAAGTTTAGCTTTTTCTGGATTGTTTACAAAAGCTTCTGGTCGGCACTGAGTAAAAAAACTAACACTTATTTCTTTCTTATATAATTCAACAAGTTCTTTAAGGGTCTCGATTGGCAGGTTGGCCATATTTTCATCTATAAACTGAATGTGATTAAAACCATATTTCTCTTTATATTTTTTTATTATTCTTATTATTTCTTGGGGTGTATGAAACCTATAAGAAGTAAACATTTTTCCATCACTTGTTTTTAGTTTGTGAAGACGGGAATTTAAACAATAACTACAATTATACGGACATCCTCTACTCATTTCAAAGAAACCATATCGTTTTAATTCTCCTTCAAATGGCCTTATTCTGTGTCTCTCGTCAAATAAGTCCCAATCGGGTTCTGGTAGGACATCTAAATTATCGTATTGTGGTCTAATTGGGTTGCGGATTATCTCTCCGTTTTCTTTTTTAATCCATAAACTAGGTATGTTAGTAAAGTCCTCATATTTTTCAATCTTTTGAACAAACTCTAATAAAGGCCATTCCACTTCCCCAATACAAACAGCATCTACACCTTCGCTATTTATAACCTTCTCGGGATCGGCAGTCGGGTGAGAGCCACCAATAATTAATGGTATATTAAACTCTTTTTTTGAAGGCAAAATAAATCTTAAAAGAGATTTAAATTCACTTGATGTTGAAGTGGCTGCAATTAAGTTGGGTTTATATTCTTTTACTGTCTCTCTAAATTTCTCGGTTATATTAACAATTTCTCTTTGACGGGAATACCCTTCAACCTTTTTGTAACCACCAATTTTTTCTCGAACCAATCTGTTTTCCTGCAAATATAATTCGCTTTCATCTCTCCAAAAAGTAGTATCAAATAACTTGACACTAATACCGTGCTTCTTCATCATACCAGCGAGGCTAGTACTTTGACCCATTAATTATGAAACATAATATTTCGCTAATTTCTTAT
>JBBSWE010000202.1:0-6496 GCA_038046445.1 Nanobdellota archaeon
TCACTCGGATCTCGAAAGTATTCTGTTCTGGGTTTGGATAGGTCGATAAACATTTTGTATCTTGATTAGCCTCTTAAGTATATATTAATGTGTGGTGATGGAGGTTACCTCTCTTACCTTCATTCTTACTTTTGTAGAAAAGGAGGTTAAATTTATATGTATTTATCTTCTAAACTATAATTATGTACCTCCTCAAGCAGATTCCAGAAGATTTTGTGGTAAAAGAAATCAGTAACGTTGTTGTTTCTAATAGTGGAAAGTATCTTTACTTCAAATTAAGCAAGCGGGAAGAGAATACTCTTGATGTGATTAAGAATCTAAGTAAGGCTTTACATCTTCCGGAAAAGAATTTTGGAGTAGCGGGGAATAAAGATAGAAATGCCCTTACAGAACAAATCTGCTCAGTACTTGGAACAACTAAAGAAAATTTATTGAAAGTAAAGTTAAATAATCTCACTTTAGAATTTTTAGGATACGGAGAAATCCCTATTTCTTTAGGAGATTTAGAAGCGAATTATTTTGAAATAGTAATTAGGAACCTGGAACCAAAAACGAAGGTTAACAAAACAGGTTACTTCCCCAACTACTTTGATGAACAACGCTTCTCGGAACACAATGTGGAAATTGGAAGAGCTTTAGTTAAGAAAGAATTCAAGAAAGCAGCGGAATTAGTAGATAATCGTAACAGCCAGGATTGGCTGCAAGAACGACCGCAAGATTTTGTCGGTGCGTTAAAGAAAGTTCCCATTCGCTTACTGCGGATATACATAAACGCTTACCAGGGATATCTGTGGAATGAGACGGTTTCTCTTTACTTAAAGAAGAAAGTTAAAAATTATACTGAATCTGAATATTCTCAAGGAAAATTAGTGTTTGTAGAAGAACCGGAAAAACTCAAAGATTTGAAGATTCCCATAGTCGGTTTCGGGGGAGAAGATTTGATCAAAGATAAAGAGATTAAAGTTATTATTGAATCCTTGCTTCAAAAGGAAAAACTTTCTTACTCCGATTTCATTATCAAACAGATTCCGGAATTAACTTTAGAAGGAGAAGAACGGGCTGCTTTTGTGGAAGTAAGGGATTTAAGGACAGGTAAACTAGAACTAGATGAACTAAATTCAACTAAACATAAAATCAAAGTATCTTTCACCTTAGGCAAAGGAAGTTATGCTACCCTGTGCATCAGAGCGTTGTTCAATTAGTATATTCTGCAACCTACAAATACATTTAAACCCCTGCGAGAATATTCTCTTTTTGATGATAATCCAAGTGAGCGGTAAAGATAACTTCTGGGGTGAAATTAATGGTTGATTGGAATGGTATTTATTGGGGGGAATCGGGGTCTGTTGCCGAATACGACAAAAAGAAGTTTGAAGAGTTTGCAGCACAAACCTCCGAAGAATTATTTCGTGCTTGTTGTGATAATAATGGAAGATTAAAACACATTATTCGCGCAGAACATTTTAATCTGGAATTTATTCGTACCATTTGCGAGACGGCCGAAGCAGCACGAGGGGTAGCTAAGATGGAAGATAAGTTCATGAAAGGTCTGCTTACTTCTAAATCGGTATTGAATTATTTTCATCAGCCCAGTTCCAGGACTTTTCTTTCTTTTTCTATGGCGGAAGCTCATTTGGGTATGAGAAGAGAAGAAATCCGCGACATCAAGACTTCTTCCTCCTCTAAAGGTGAATCAGAAAAAGATTCTCTACGTACTGATTCATCCTACTTTGATGCTATCGTCTGTCGGCATCCTAGCGATATTTATGACCTGTTTGCGGTGTGGGTGATGAAGACCTCTAACAGAGAACTTCCTTTCATCAATGCCGGTTCAGGAAAAAGCGAGCATCCCACCCAAGCGTTATTAGATTATTATACTGACTGGAGATGGTTTAAGGGTGATCTGGATCATAAGGTTATCGCTTATGTGGGTGATTGTAAAAGAGGAAGAACTATCCATTCTGGAGCGAAACTTCTTGCTTTGCATAAAGATATGAAAGTGTACTTTGTAGCTCCGCCAGAATTACAGATCGATGAAGAAACTGAACGATATCTGTTAGATCGAGAGGTCAAAGTGATCAAAGAAACTCACGGATTGGCTCAAGTGGTTCCATTAGTGGATAAAATCTATATGACTAGAATCCAAAATGAGCATGGAGGAACCGGTGAATATGATCCAAATTTCATCTTTAGGAAAAAATTCTTAGGAATGATGCGGCCACAAGCCATCTTGGAACATCCTATGCCCAAACGAGAAGAGATCGATCCAGAGATAGATTATATCAAAAATGATCCGGCCATCAAATATTGGGAAGAGCAGCGGAATGGGATGTGGACTAGAGTAGCGATTCTGGCTTATCTCTTTGATGTAGATGTAGACATCAGACGTCGGTATGAAAAAATAAAAGAGATTGCTGAACCTAAAACTTAACCGTTTCCGCAAGGCTTAAATACTCTCTTTCTTTAATTCCCCTTATATTATAATAGTAATAGTGGTAATATTACGTTTATATTTGAGGTGAATAAAGATGGAAGAAAAGAAATCCCCTAACGAGATTCTACAGAAGAAATTAAGTTTAGATAAAAAAAGTGCTTGGCACCAACTGAACGAAAAAGAAGTGATGCGCTTTGCCGAAGGCTACAAACAGTTCATGGCTAACAGCAAGACCGAACGTTTATGCATTGAAAACATTATTACTATTTTAAAGAAAGCTGGTTTCAAAGAGAATATTACTTTAACCAAACTTAAGCCCGGAGATAAATTTTTTAAGAATGTTAAAGGAAAAGCAGTCTTAGCTGCTATCGTGGGGAGAAATCCCGCTTCTTGGCAATTGATTGGAGCGCATGTAGATTCTCCGCGTTTAGATATCAAGCCCCAGCCTTTATATGAAGATTCCGGAGTAGCTCTACTAAAAACGCATTATTATGGTGGAGTAAAAAAATATCATTGGGTAAATACCCCCTTGGCTTTGCATGGAGTAGTCTTTACTAAATCCGGAAGAAGAGCAGTCTTATCCATCGGAGAAAAACCAGAAGAGCCTAAATTTATCATTCCGGATTTGTTACCGCACTTAGCTAAAAATCAGATGGAACGTAAGGCCGAAAAAGTAATAGAGGGAGAGGAATTGAACATCTTGATCGGTAACCTTCCCGTAAACGATGAGAAAATCAAAGAGCAAGTCAAATTTATGGTGTTAAAACATCTGCAGGAGAAGTACGGGATGGTCGAAGAAGATTTCTTTGCCGCAGAATTAGAATTGGTTCCAGTAAATGCTCCAGTAGATATCGGATTTGATCGTGCTTTAGTCGGTGCTTATGGTCAAGATGATAAGGTCTGTATTTATACTGAATTGATGGCTATCACTGAAACTAATAATCCGGCCCATACGGCGGTAGGCTTGTTTGTGGATAAGGAAGAAATTGGTTCCACCGGAGATACCGGAGCAGCTAGTTTGTTGGTGCAGAATTTTGCCATAGATTATCTTAACTTGGCTGGACTGAAACTTTCTCCAAATGAATTGATGGAAAAATCAAACGCTATTTCTGCTGATGTTACCGCGGGAGTTGATCCTAACTTTAAAGATGTGAACGATCCCATGAATGCTTCGCATCTGGGAAAAGGAGTTTCGGTAGAAAAATATGGTGGCGGTGGTGGAAAGTATTCTACTAACGACGCTTCTGCTGAATACGTTCATTACATCAGACAAATTATGGACCAGAACAATATCCCTTGGCAGACCGGTGAGTTAGGCAAGATTGATTTGGGCGGAGGCGGAACCATTGCCATGTATTTGTCTAGATATGGTATGAACTGCATCGATGCCGGTCCGTGCGTCTTGGGCATGCATTCTGTCTGTGAAGTAACTTCCAAAGCAGATATTTATTCTGCTTATCTGCTGTACAAGGCTTTCTTCAAGGAATAAGTTTTTATTCTTATTCTTGTTAGTTCATCTAACAGAAAGGTTTAAATAGTTCTCCGTTGTTATACAAGATAACATGATTACTATCAAACAAATTTTAGTTTTTAAGGTATCAGCAGAGACTCTTTATTTAAGTAAAGACTATACTTCGGCGACTATCTTATACTTCAAGGTGCTGTTTGCTATACAAGATTGGTTACTTCTAAATAAAGTGGGAGAATCGCCCAAGGATCATAATGATAGATTTCGACAATTAGAAAGAAATTTTCCCACGTTGTTTAGGGAGTTAGATCTGGAATTTTCTACTTATCGAGATACTTATTCAAAGATAATTGATAAAGAAACCTGCATTAGAATTAAGAAAATGGTAGAAAATGATTTGGAAAAATATCAAATTAAATAAAGCCTTGAAAAGGATTCTAAGGGAGAAACCTAACCTGGAAGATGTTATTCTTTTTGGTTCGGTAGTTAGAGGCAAAGAGAAACCCGGAGATATCGATATACTTGTTCTTTTTAAGGATAAGGTAAACAAAGAAGACGAATACTTAATTAGAAAAGAGCTGGAAAGATATTTTAAGAATTTAGCCATAATATCAAAAACGATTAATTCTCTTTACGATTCTGCTTTTGATGCTCGTGAAGCAATCTTATTCGAAGGAATAAGTCTAATCTCTGGAAAAAAATTAACCGATAAGTTTGGGTTATCTCCATTAGGGATGTTTAAATATAGTTTTAAGGAATGGAGCAAATTGACTAAAACCAAATTTTATCATGCGTTTAATGGTCGAAACGGTTCGTTAGGATTTTCTAAAGAAGTAAACGCGATAAAATTATCCGACGGAATTGTGCTAGTTTCGTTAGATAAAATTGAAGCAATGAAAGAATTTCTTTCTTCTTGGAATTTATCTTATCAGTATTTTCCTATCCTGTTGCCTGATCGCTTTAATAAGAAAAGTATCTTGGAAGGATGATTAACTCTCATGAAAACTCTCCTCCTTAAACCCAAACAACTATCTAAAGCTGCCAAGATCATTCAGCAAGGTGGTATAGTCGTCTTTCCTACGGAAACAGTGTATGGATTGGGAGCAAATGCTTTGGATGCAAAAGCAGTAAAAAAAATATTCATTGCCAAAGGACGTCCCGCAGACAATCCTTTGATTGTGCATATCGCTGACAAAAAGATGCTTCCCACGTTAGTAGAAGAAGTTCCTGCTGCAGCGAAGAAATTAATCAAACTTTTCTGGCCTGGACCATTAACACTAATTTTCAATCGCAAAAAAATAATCCCTGATATCGTAACCGCGGGAGGGAAAACGGTAGCAGTAAGGATGCCTTCACATCCAGTAGCACATCAATTGATTAAATTATCCAAACTGCCCATTGCTGCTCCTTCGGCTAATCTATCGGGCAGACCTTCTCCTACTACTGCCAAACATGTTTTGGAAGATATGAAGGGAAGAGTAGATGCTATCATTGATGGGGGAGATTGTGAAGTGGGTTTAGAAAGTACAGTATTAGATTTGACTGGAAAGATTCCAATACTTCTTCGTCCGGGAGCGATTACTTTAGAACAATTAAGAAAAGTTTTGGGAAAAGTGAAAGTAGCTAATCCTAATGCTGCCAAACCCAGGAGTCCGGGTATGAAATATCGACATTACTCTCCTAAAACAAATTTAATTTTGGTTACCGGGAAAGTAATCTTTAAGTTGAAAGGTTTGATTGATGAAAAGAAAAAGATGGCTTTGATCTGTTCCGGAGAAATGGCTAAACAGTTTTCTGATAAAAAGATTGAATTGATTATTTATCACGATTTAGATACTCTCGCCCAGAAAATATTTCAAATTCTTCGAGATTTAGACGAAAAGAATCTTGATTTAATTTTGATTCCGGCTGTTCCAGAAGCGGGTATTGGCAGAGCCATTATGAATAGATTAAGAAAAGCAGCGCATCAAATCATCTAAAAAGAATACGCTCGTCTTCTTTCTTCTTCATCATCGTCGTCGTATAAGCTAACAGACCCTTTAACCAAAGGACTGTATCCTGTATTATTCGAGGCAGAAAAGGGCATGCTTCTGCTACTATTTGAAGCCTGATACATCCCACTAGTGCGAGAAGAGATGTCGCTATCGCTGTTTTGGGTTCGGTTTACCGCAGGTAAAAAATGAACTCGATCCAAATAGTCTGGTTTCATTTTTACTCCACTATAATCTCCTTTGATGTCAAAGTAAGCTTTCATCATCGAAGCTTTTTCGTGCCTATAGCCGTTCTCTATGTTTGACATTATTGCTAAGGGTGGTTCCATTTTTATACCTGTGACATTTTCATTTTATTGATACTCTATAAGGCAAACAAGCTTATATCCTTTTCCCAGCAAAGTGGGACAAAAATATCAAACTACCTTTCAATATCTAAATAATATAAAAAGTATGGTAATATTTATATATAAGCTATACTTTTTATTAGATTATGAGAATGAACCCTTTTAATCCACAACTTCCCGCGAGACCAGATTTCTTTGTAGGGCGTGAACCAGAAATTAAAGAATTTTATAATTTTCTAAATCAAACAATATATCA
>JBBSWE010000203.1:0-4099 GCA_038046445.1 Nanobdellota archaeon
TTCCTAGGTCAATCAATTCTTTGACAATGCGGTTGTTTTTCTCGCGATGATCTGCTAATATCGCTGTTACTGGCTCTGCGGAAGGAGTAAATTGTAACAGAGAAGCATTTCCATGGTTATTATCCATCATCTTATTTTCAGGATTATTTTCTTTTGAATTAAAAGTGAACTCTTTTTTTATCTCGCTTAAGTTGCGATACATCTTCTTTTCTTTGTGAAACGAACTCCAGCGATAGGCTTCATCGCGCGTCCCTTCCGTCACCAAAATGGTTACTTCACCTTTTTCTAATCGACCCGTTCTTCCCCGACGTTGGATAGAACGAATGGCGCTGGGAATGGGCTCAAAGAAAATCACTTTATCTACCTTAGGAATATCTAAACCTTCTTCCGCCACCGAAGTGGCGATTAAAACATTAAATTCTCCTTTTCTAAACCGGTCCAAGATTTCTTTTTGCTGCTTTTGGGAGAAACCTAGGCCATTCTTCTTAGCCTGCCCGACGAAGATTTGATTTTTAACCTTTGTTTCATTGATCGCTTCTCCATCGATAATCTTAAGGGTAATTTCATCCACGGCTTTGACGATCTCTTCGGCTGAATCTCTAAACTGAGTAAAGACAATGACTTTCGCAGCAGGATTCTCTTTCAATTCTTTTTCCAACAATTCTTTCAGCTTTACTAATTTAGGATTTTCTGCTTGCTGTTCAACCAGCTGTTCCGTCAGGAACAAAGCAGATTTAAAATTCTCATCCAGCACCAGATTTTTTACCGCTTTGATTTTAGAACTGATCGAATCTTCTTGCAGATTCTTCAAATAATGGTATAATGAATTAGGTCCTTGTGTTTCCAATAATTCTAAGGCATGGTCCACTTTCAAGGCTTCGGCCACTAACGACATCGAACGCAAGGCTTCGAACTCTCTTTCTCCTGAAGAAACTTTTTTCTGTAATTCTCCTTGAATCCCCAGCAATTCTCCTTTAGAAATGTTAATACTGTTACAATAACCATATTTATGCACTTCTTCCAGCTTGCTCTTGCGGCAAATCTGCAGAAATTTTTGTATAGCTTTGAAAGAATCGGGAAAAGTTACTTCTTCCCACTTTATTTTTAGGGGTTGGATGTACTCCTTAACATCAAGATCCTTTTCTGTACGTACTTCTACTTTTTCAATCAAGAGATTGGTGCAAATTTCTTTGATTTTATCCATATCACTTCCGGGAGAAGCAGTTAAAGCCAGAATTCGAGAAAATTTGGCTTGCTTTTCATACTGTTGAGCCAGCCAGACATAAGCATACTCTCCGGTAGCATGATGCGCCTCGTCAAAAATCAATAATGAGATTTCTGGAAGATGAATACGTTGATTAATCACATCATTTTCTAAACCCTGCGGAGTGCTGATGAATATCTGTCCTTCTTTCCACAATTCTCCCCGCTTTTCCGGAGTTACGCTTCCGGTGAATACCACTACTTTTTCTGGAGGTATTTCTAAATGCTTGCGGAAGGTATCTGCATGCTGGTCGCACAATGGTTTAGTAGGAGCGAGCATTAAAATTTTAGAATTTGGATATTGTGAAAGGCGCTGCACGGTCAGAAGTAAAGCAATGCCAGTCTTTCCTAAACCAGTGGGAAGAACTACCAACGTATTCTTAGTTGCCGCTGTGCCTAGAATGGTTTGTTGGTACAATCTGGGCACGAAGTGGCGGAGCATGGTTATTGGTTTAATTTAAGCGTTAAGTTTTTATGTTCTGTGGTTTTCTACCATATAAATATGAAAATCCTTTTCGTCTGTAACCGGAACCTGCACCGCAGCAAGACCGCGGAGGAGCTGTTTAAGGATCGCTTTGAAACCAAATCTGCTGGTCTGTATGCACAACATCCAGTTACTGAACAGCAGTTGAAATGGGCTGATGTTATTATGGTAATGGAGGAAGAGCAAAGACATGAATTATCCAAGCGTTTTCCCAAAGTTTACCTGCAAAAACGAATTTTTAATCTTGATGTTCCGGATATTTATAATTTTCAGGATCCAAAGTTAGTGCTTTCGTTAAAATCCAAAGTGGAAGAGTATTCTGATTTATTTTAACCATTCTTCACCTTTAAGCTATCCAACGGACTTCTCACGTTCAGCATATTCGGAGAAGCCATATGCACGTACATCATGGTGGTCTGCACCTGAGCATGTCCTAATAAAGGCTGGAGTTCAGTAGCGGTATATCCATTCTGGATAACGTGCGTAGCAAAAGAATGGCGTAAGGTGTGTGGATGAATATTTTTGTTCAATTTGCATTCTTCCTTAGCTCGCTTAATTATCTCTCTGAGGGAAGAAACAGAATACGATTTATTTCTGTTAGTGGAGAAGAGCCAATCCTCTGAAGTGAGATTTTCTTCTTTAATCAAAAAAATCATTTTCTCTTTCAGACATAACGGAAGGATGAATGGTCGATCTTTTCTTCCTTTATCCTGACGCACCCAACCAAAATTATGTTCAAAATCAAGGTCCTTAATTTTAACGTTAACTAACTCGCTTACCCGCATCCCGGTCCCATACATCAATTCTACCATCAAGCAATGTTTGGGGTTCTTGATTGCTGCTAGTAAGACCGGAACTTCTTCTTTAGTCAGAAATTCTGGCAACCGTTTCGGAGTTTTGGAAAAGCGCACTTTGAAAGTTAATCTTTTATGCAGCACTTCTTCAAAAAAGAATTTTAAAGCGTTAAGATTTACGTTATAAGTATTGGAACAGCTCAAGTAACGATCCAAATACTCTTTGATTTCTTCTTTAGTCATCCTTTTCAATTCTTGGTGCTGGTTTCTCTTTAAGAACAGATTCACGCAATCAGCATACGTTTTAATCTTCCGCGGGCTTAAACCTCTTCTTTCCCCTTCTTTTCTTAGTTGCTCGATTAACATTTTTACTTCAACTCTTTCTTCCTTAAACGTTTTACTTTTTCTGGCGTTTCAAGATAATTTTCTTCAGAAACAACCAATTTTCCAATTTCTTTTTCTGTCTCTAAGCGAGCTTTTCCAGCCACTTTTCCACCACGCTGAGCAGCATCTTGACAAGGAACAAGCCCCCGCACTTCATCTTTTTTAGTTATCTCAGTAGTAACCTTTTCGCCAAGCATCGTAAAGATTAATTCTAAATCATCCATATGATCACGAAGATTTTCACGATTAAGATTCTTAAGTATTTTGTATTCTTCTACACTCTTGCCAAACGTAGCTTTAGAAATCTCGTTAGTGAGAATAGCGTATTCAACCGAACGAATTATTCCCCTATCTTTCCATTCCTCAGTCAATTCTTGTCTTATAGCAACTCCCCTTAATCTTTTATCAATCCATTCTTTTGAGTATCCTTTCTGCTCATACAACTGCTTCATACGCTCTTGAGCTAGTTCGGGGTTTTCAATCTCTTTTATTCGTTCATATCCCACTTTAGCCAGCCAAAGTTTAAAGGGCTCTGCCTTAAGAGAAGGAATAGATTGAATTATACGAAATAACCCTTCAGTATTAGCGCAATTTATGTTTTGTAATCCTCCCGCGGTTGGAATCGGAAGGGGGGTGGCAATTTGCCCCCACCCTTGCGAAAGTAATTCATCCCTTCTACGCATATCCTTAATATAACCTCGAGGATTAGCAGAGTTAGTTAAAGCGAAAACTGCATCTTCTATCACAAACCACCATTCTTCCTTATGCCAAATCCGACGAATTTGCTGGCCCTCAAACAAAGCCAAAGATTTATTTTGATCCATTACTGCACCTCTTTTCTTAATCTTTTAGCAAAGGTAGTTTATAAGCGCTAGCCGGAGTTGACCAGTGGTCCAGTGGCTATCGGATTTTGGCGTTTTAAGAGCTATCTCGCAGAAATTTGGCAGAATTAGAGTCTGTCCAGTGGGTTGTCCAGTGATTCTCTTTCTGTTCTCTCCAGCTGTTCTTTTCCGTTTCAAGTTATTTCTCACCTTTTTGTTCCATTTTCGGATTCAAGGGACATATGCTTGTTTTCCTCACCGAGAGAAAACCAGCTAAGCCCATTTTCACCAGTTTTAAACAGAAGTTTACAAGATATGAAATAAATAAAAATTAACCAACCACCTTTCTCGTC